>JAABUD010000035.1 GCA_011389555.1 Desulfotignum sp.
GCAGATGCTTTTTCCGCAGCTTCCACATCCCCGTAATGCAGTTTCCAGGGCAATTTGAGCACATTGCTCTTGTGGGCCTCGTGCACCAGGGGTGCATCCTTTTCCATGGCGGCTTCCGGGTCGAACACCCCAGGCAAAGGTTCGTATGCCACCTCGATGAGGCTGACGGCTTTTTTTGCCACTTCTTCCGACACCGCAGCCACCGCCGCGATTTCATCTCTGAAGCAGCACACTTTGTCCGCTTTCAGCGGCGGGTTGTCCTTGTAAAAACCCATACGCATCCTCGGGGGGATATCCTTTCCTGTGAGCACGGCATGGACCCCGGGCAGGGCCCGGGCTTTGGAGATATCCATGGCCGTGATCTTTGCATGGGCGTGTCTGCTGTAAAGAATCTTGCCAAAGAGCATGCCCGGCAGTTTGACATCCTGGATATATTCCGCCCTGCCCATGGCTTTCTGGGCTGCATCCAGTTTGGGGACCCGCTGTCCCACTACGTTGTATCCGATCATGTGATCACCTCCCCGGCCTTTTTATTCATACTTTGCTGGGTTATGGTCCCTGGATCTTTGGCAGCAGCGGCACCTTCCCCCTGGTTTTCCGCCATCTGCCTTCCGGCCGCTGCCACGGAATCCAGGATCTGGACATAGCCGGTGCACCGGCAGATATTGCCGGCCAAGGCATGTTTGACAGCCTCCTGGTCCGCCCCGGGATCTTTGTCCAGAAGTGCCTTGGCCGACATGATCATGCCGGGGGTACAGAACCCGCACTGGATGCCGCCGTTGTCCACAAAGGACTGCTGGATGGGATGAAGGCTGCCGGTATGCACGGCCAGTCCCTCGATGGTCTGGACCTGTCTTCCCCGGACATCTGCTGCCAGGTACAGGCATGAATTGATGGCCAGCTGGTCCACGATCACGGTGCAGGCACCGCATTCTCCGTTGCCGCAGCCCTCCTTGGTGCCGATCAGGCCCAGTTCTTCTCTGAGCAGGTGCAACAGGGTCCAGTGGTCCTGGATATCACAGGAAATCTCATCCCCGTTCAAAATAAAGGATATGGTCTTTGTCATGGTCACTCCTCATGGTCACTTGTATGGTTATGCCTGCCGGGCTTTCTGATTGATGATATCCAGGCATTTGAGCCCCATGCGCCGCACCTGGACCCGGATCATCTCTTTTCGGTGCCAGGCCTGTCCCCGGACACTGTCTCTGACCTGTGATTCTTCAGCCGCCAGTTTCCCGGCCTCGGTCAACAGATCCGATGTCACCGGCTGTCCTTCCAGCATCTGTTCGGCCTTTACCGCCCGCAGGGGGGTCGGACCGGCCACGCCTAAGCAAACCCGGGCTCTGATGCAGATGGACAGATCCTCATCCACCACCAGGAGCACACCGATACCGATCAGCGGCAGCTCCATGGCCGCTCTCCTTCCGAACTTGATATAGGCGCTGCCGGTGCGGGGCACCTGGGCCGGGATCGTAATTTTTGTCAGAATCTCCCCGGAGGTGAGCACGGTTTCATAGGGCTGCACAAACAGGTCCTTTACCAGGACGGACCGCTCACCCTTAGGTCCCACAAGCAGGGCACTGCCGTCCAGGGCGATGAGCGGGATGGCCCCGTCCGCCGAGGGCACGGCATTGATGAGGTTACCGCCGATGGTGCCCATGTTGCGTACCTGCAGGGACCCGATATTGGAGACCGCATCGTAAATAATGGGGTATTCGTTGCGGATGAGCAAAGATTGCTCCAGCATGGCATGGGTGACCAAAGCCCCGATGGTCAGCTCACCGGTATTTTCGTTTTTATGCAGGTCATTGAGACCCGGTATCTGCTTGAGGTTGATCAGGTAGTCCGGCCCCATCCATCCGTCCTTAATCTTGACGATCACATCGGTCCCGCCGGCCATGTACCGGGCGGTTTCCCTGTGCTGCCCGAACAGCGCCACTGCTTCTTCCACGGTGGCGGGAGTCAGGTATGTAAACGGTTTCATATAATTTCCTTTCCTTACCCTCTGTTATCAAAAATCCGGCGGGCCTTGCCCGGCACCCGGGGCAGTTCGCCGTATGGGACCACCTGGGCCTCGCATGATACCATGATCCTGGCCCGCACCGCCTGGCGCACCTGGTCCCGGATGCCGTCGGCATCGGAGACCCCCGCATGGTTGCCGGCCTCCACCTTGATGGTCATGGTTTCCCTGCCGTCATCGGTCCGTGACAGGTGCAGCTGGTATTCACTGCCCATGCCGGGAATGCCGGACAATACCTCATCGATCTGGCCCGGATAGATGTTCACCCCCTTGAGGATGATCATATCGTCGGACCGTCCCAGGATGCGGTCGTGCAGGAACAATGGATTGCCGCAGGAACAGGGGGCTGACATTTTCCGGGTCAGATCCCTGGTCCGGTACCGGATCAGGGGGGCGGCCTCTTTGCACAGGGTGGTCACCACCATCTCTCCCACCTCGCCGTCCGCCACCGGGGTCAGGGTGTCCGGGTCCAGGATCTCCAGTATATACCTGTCCGCCCAGTAGTGGATCCCCTCATGTCTCACGCAGTCCAGGCCCATGCCCGGGCCATACAGCTCGGTCATGCCGGTGATGTCGAACATATCCTCCAGACCCAGCAGGTTTTTAATCCGCTCCCGCATGGCAGCTGAACAGCGCTCAGATCCGAAAATCACTTTTTTCAGGCTGATCTGATCCCGTAATCCCCGCTTGTGGATCTCTTCCGCCATGAGCAGGGCCATGGACGCGGTACAGCAGAACACCGTGGGCGCAAGATCCACCAAAAACTGGCACTGCATGTCGATGTTGCCCGGCCCCACCGGAATCGCCATGGCCCCAAGCCGTTCACATCCCAGCTGAAACCCCATGCCTGCCGTCCACACCCCGTATCCCACGGCGATCTGGACCCGGTCTTCCGGGGTCAGGCCCGCCATTTCATAGCACCTGGCAAACATGTCGACCCAGTCGTCGATATCTTTTTGTGTATAGGCCAGGACCTTGCGCTTGCCCGTGGTGCCTGAAGAGGCGTGAATCCTTACCACTTCTTTTTCCGGCACCGAGAGCAGGGGCAGAGGATACCCCTCTTTGAGGTGGGTGGAGGTGGTAAAGGGCAGGCGGGACATGTCATCCAAAGACTGAATGTCGTCCGGGGTCACACCGGCGGACGTCAGGTGCTGCCGATAAAAAGAAGAGCCGTTCCAGGCATGATTCACCGTCCATTTCAGGCCGGCCAGCTGAAGATCCAGCAGGGTCTGAACATCCGGGATATCCGGGATAAACCGTTTTTCCATGCTACACTCCCTTGGGTTTATGTCGTAAGTTCTGGGTGGCATCCATATCCAGGGTCAGCGTCTCAGGATTGATCACCACCTGGTACGCGGCTTTTGCCTGTTCCACACTCACATATCCGAACTGCACATCTTTTAAGACCGCCTCCGGGTCCCGTTCCACTGGATCGCCATATCCGCCGCCGCCGGCGGACACAAAGGAGATGACATCTCCGGGGTCCAGGAATGTCAGGCCGCTGGGATCGGCTGGTTCGCCGTTTTTCAGAAACCGGGCGCAGGCCCCGGGTCTGCCCTTGAAAATTCCGTCCGGCGGATACACAAACCGGCCGGCCTGAACCGCGATGGTGGTGCGGCCGGGCGGGGTGCCGTCAGATTCCTGGGCCGTGGGTACCTGCAGGGTCATCTGGCGGCCGATACCGCCCCGCTGTCTGCCGGGACCTCCTGAGTCCGTGACCAGCCTCCTTTCCTTCACAATGAGCGGGGTGTCGCTTTCCAGGATCTCCACCGGGGTGTTGGCCCCGTTGGCTGGAAAGATGGCACAGTGGTGGCCGTCCATGTTGTGGGATGCCCCCATGCCCCCGCCCCGGATGATCATGGTGTGCCAGGGTTTGCCGCTGCCCCGTTTTCCGTACAGAATATTGGTCTGGGCCGGGGTGCCGCCGGAACCGGCGATCACCTGGGCCGGTGTGGCCTGGCCCAGGGCATTGAACACCATCTCGGTCATGAAATGTCCCACCTGCATCCGGGCCGCCACAGCCGCAGGAAACCGGCAGTTGATGATGGACCCTTCAGGTGCGGTCATGTGCACCGGCCGGATCGCCCCTTCGTTGATGGGGATGTCCGGGTCGAATGCGGATTTTATGGCCATGAACACATAGGCATAGGTAAAGTTGAACACCACGTTCACCCCCCAGTCCACCTGGTCCGATGTACCGGCAAAATCCACGTGGATGTCGGATCCGTCCACGGTGACTGCCAGCTGGATGTGTATGTCCGGCCGGGAACCCGCCCCCTCGATGACACCCTTGTGGGGGTAGGTGCCGTCCGGGATCTTCTCGATGGCCGCCCGCATGGAGGTTTCGGTGCGGGATATGATCTCGTCGGCCAGGTCATCCAGGGTGGTAAGATTTTCCTCTGCCATCATCTCGATGATCTTTTGGGCGCACACATGGTTGGCCGCCACCTGGGACCGGATATCCCCTGTTACCTCTTCAGGGGTACGGACATTCCACCGGATCATGTTCAAAAGATCTTCATTGAGCACCCCCCCATCATACAGCCGGGTCACCGGGATATAGATGCCCTCTTCAAACACCTCCCGGTTGTCAGAGGAAACCCGGCCCCCGATGTCGGAATGGTGAAACACGCAGGCGGTGAAGGCCACAGGCTTTTTCTTGAAAAAAATCGGGCTGAGCACGCACACGTCATTCAGGTGTCCTGCCAGCAGCCAGGGGTCGTTGACAATGAACACATCCCCTTCTTTATAAGAATCCAGGGGCATGGACTGGATGATCTTTTTGACCCCCAGGGCCATGGCACCGGCCTGGCCCGGGGTACAGAAGGTGCCCTGCACCAGTTCCTGGCCCCGGCTGTCCGTGAACATGCAGGTGTAGTCATGGGCGTCCCGCAGCAGGCTGGAAAACGCGGTCCTGGCCACGGATGCATCTGCTTCGTCCACAATGGACACCAGACGGCGCCACAGTATCTCCAGGGTGATGGGATCAAATACCTGTTTTTTCATTTTTCCTCCTCCCTGATACGGATCCACACAAATCCCTTGTCATCCACGGTGGCGGCTGCATCCTCCCCCATCACAATGGTGGATTCCCGCTCCTCAATGATGGCGGGACCGGAAAATTGCGCCCCGGCAAACAACCGGGACCGGTCATACACGGTAAAATCAATATATGCTTTTTTCAAAACAGAAAACGCTTTGCGCTTTCCTTTAATGCCGTCTGACAGCTGGTCGGTGTCACAGGAGAGTGCGG
This sequence comes from Desulfotignum sp., assembly GCA_011389555.1. Taxonomy (GTDB): domain Bacteria; phylum Desulfobacterota; class Desulfobacteria; order Desulfobacterales; family Desulfobacteraceae; genus Desulfotignum. The sequence continues at coordinate 5,274 of JAABUD010000035.1, forward strand.
GCATCACAAAAGGCGGTGTGGGCAGAGTGGCCCGCACCTTGAAGGTGACGAATTCCACCGGGGTTTCCGGGTAGGTGCGGCCGTAAAGTCGCTTGTATTCGGTATCAAATTTGTCCCGGATCTCCTGGCGGGTCCACTGGGTAAACGGTTTGGGATCGATAACCAGATCGGTTTCCGCGCCCTGGCCCACAAACCGCATGAGCAGGGTACGCTGGAAGATCACCCGGTCTCCTTTGGCTGCATCCGCCAGAATGGCGGCCCCCTCTTTTTCCAGTTGGGAAAAAAGCTCTTCAATATCGGCAAAATCCGCCTCATCCAGGACCAGACGGTGGCTGCGGGACAGATCGAACGCCACCGGGGCCGTGAAAAACCCCAGGGCCGATCCCACCCCGGCCAGGGGCGGCACCAGGATCGATTTTGCCCCGATTTTTTTGGCCAGGCCGTAGGCATGCACCGGTCCGGCCCCGCCAAATGCGGACATCACCACAGTGGAGGGGTTGCCCCCTTTTTCCGCAATATGGGTCTTGGCAGCTGCGGCCATGGTCTCGTTGATGAGATCATGGATGCCGAAGGCCGCATCAGTAACCGAAGTGCCCAGGGGATTTGCAATCTTTTCTGCAACGGCGGTGCGGGATTTTTCGATATCCAGAGCCATGGTACCCCCCAGGAAAAAATCCGGGTCCAGGTATCCCAGTACCAGGTCTGCATCAGTCACCGTGGGGTTTTCACCCCCCTGGTTGTAGCAGGCCGGCCCGGGGTCGGCCCCGGCGCTGTCAGGTCCGACAGCAAGCAAACCCAGGCTGCTGATCCGTGCGATGCTGCCCCCGCCGGCACCGATCTCCATGAGATCCACCACCGGCACCTGGATGGGCAGGCCAGAGCCTTTCTTGAACCGCTGGACCCGGCCCACCTCAAAGGTGGACACCAGTCCGGCATGGCCCTTCTGGATCAGACAGGACTTGGCAGTGGTCCCCCCCATATCAAAGCAGAACATGTCCTTGATATCAAACATCTTTCCGTAATGCTGGGATGCGATCACGGCGGCGGTGGGCCCGGACTCGATGATCCGCACCGGAAACTTTCTGGCAGTGTCCACCGAAGTGATGCCGCCCGAGGACAGCATGATATACAGCTTTCCGCCGAAACCCAGTTCTGCCAGGCGCCGGGTAAGCTTTTCCAGGTACTGGAAGGTGATGGGCTTGACATAGGCGTTCACCGCAGTGGTGCAGGAGCGCTCATATTCTCTGATCTGGGGCAGCACCTCAAAGGAATAGGAGGTGGACAGATCCGGTGCCGTTTCCTGGATGATCCGCTGCAACGCCTGTTCGTTCACCGG
>JAABUD010000036.1 GCA_011389555.1 Desulfotignum sp.
GCGCGTCAGACCGCTGTGGCCGGGACTGCCGACAAGATCATTGTCCGAAGCCCCGGCCAGAAAAAAGTGCTGGATGCGTATTTCCGGCATCACCAGATACCCTTACCGGTCAGATGCCCGGGGGCGTTGACTTCGATGCTGGGACGGATCGGCAAACCCGTTTATGATGTGCTGCGCAACATCCAGTGGAGCCTGGCGTATCTGAAACAAAAAAACAAGCACCGCCGCCGGGCGGTTCCCGTCAACCGCCCCCTGATCCTCATTGACACGTTTTTCAGTGCCTATATCTTTAAATCCGGTGAATTCAAGGACCGGTACTATACCGGACTGCTGGATCATCTGACCCCGGAACAGGAAGCAGATGTTTTTTTTGTTCCCAATGTGATCTCCTGGCGTAAGATCGGCCGGATGGTCCGCATAGCGGAAGGGGCCAGGGAAAAATTTATCTATTTTTTTGATTTTCTGAAAGTAAAGGATTATCTGTTTGCCCTGTCTGCCCCGTTTGCCATCAGGCGCATTCCATTAGGGCAGTTTGGGTTCAGGGGGATGCCCATCGGCCCGGTCCTGAAAGCGGATTTCAGAAAACATATTGCCCAGCGAAGTGCGTTTCGCGGAATATTGTTTTTTTGCTTTTTCAAACGGCTCAAACAGGCCGGCATATCCTTGCACCTGGTGGTGGACTGGTTTGAAAACCAGATGGTGGACCGGGGATTCAACAAAGGCAAAAACACCTTTTTCCCGGATACCCCGTCCATTGGATACCAGGGCCTGATCGCGGCCTATAAATGGCATTTCCAGGTGCAGCCCACACAGGCTGAAGCCCGGGCCGGCGTGATCCCCCAGACCATGGCCGTGATCGGCAGCGGATTGAAAACCATTGCCCGGCAATATTATCCCGGCCTGGATGTGATGGTGGCACCGGGCCTGCGGTTTTCAGACATCCATAAACTCCCTGTCAAAGAGCCGGACCAGTTTTCCGACACAGCCCCGGTCATCCTGGTGGCCCTGCCCATCTGGGTGGAGGACAGCCTGGAAATCCTGGGTCTGCTGTTTCATGTGCTGGATCTGATCCGGCAGAAGCAGGCAAAGGTGCGGATCAAGCCCCATCCCTCCCTGGATTTTGATGCGGTCCAGTCAGCCATGCCTTCCTGGCCCCGGAAATTCACCCTCATTGAAGGGGATTTTGCCGATACCGTTCAAACCGCCGACCTGTTGATCAGTTCCGGTTCCACCGTGTGCATGGAAGCCATTGCATACGGCATTCCCGTGATTGTCATCGGCAGCCGGACCAGTGTAACCAAAAACATCATTCCGGACACGGTGCCCAAACAGATCTGGGATTTGTGCTACACCGGGGACGAATTTTCCCTTGCCCTGAACCGCCTGTGTTTTGACCTGACCCGGGCCGACCGCCAGACGTTTGCCCGGCTGGCACGGCAGGTGCGGACAGATTTTTTTCATCCCGTGTCCGCACACAACGTCAGGCAGATGCTGAAACTGGATTCCCTTACACCGGACCAGCCTAAGCCTTTTACTCAGCCCACCGCACCGGCAACAGACCTGGAAGCAAACTGACATGGGATTTTCACGAAAACCCTCCTCATTTTATTTTCAGGAAGAACACCGCCCGGATCACATCGGCAGAAAAACCGTTCATTCCTACCTGTATGCAACCGGTTCCAATGCCGTCCGATTTTTCATCAATATTGCATCCGTGTCCATTCTGGCCCGACTGCTCATGCCTGAAGATTTCGGGTATGTGGCCATGGCAGCAGCGTTTGTGTCCACGCCTAAGATGGTGACCGGCCAGGCCCTTTCCATGGGGATCATCCAGTCCCCTGAAATCAATCCGGACCAGTTGAACGGGTTCTTCTGGGTCTGCCTGGGCCTGACCGCTGCCATCACGGGGTTGTCTGTGGCATGTTCCCCCCTGGTGGCCTGGTTTTTCAATGAGCCCAAATTAACAGATATGGTGCGAATGATGTCGCTCATGATCCTGTTTACCGGCGTCTGTGCCATTCACTATGCACTGTTGAACCGCACCATGCAGTTCGGGGTCATCTCCGGCATCGACCTGATCTCCGGGATTCTTTCCAAAGTGGTGGCCGTTGTTCTGGCTGTCCTGGGTTTCGGGTACTGGGCCCTGGTGATGCTGCCGGTCTCCCATGAGGGAATCCGGGCCGTCCTGTTGTGGGCCGCGTGCAGTTTCAAACCCAAATTCCGGCAGATGAATTTCAAAGGCAAATCCCTGCTTAAACTGGGCTCCACCATGTCTGTGGCCGGCATCATTACCAGCTTTTCCAATGAAATGGACCGGATTCTGATCGGAAAATTTTTAACTCCCCAGATGCTTGGGATCTATTCACGATCCAGCGCACTGGGGGAGATGCCGGGAAAATTCATTGCCTGGCCCCTGGGCCGGATCGCGGTATCGGCCCTGTCCAGACTCCAGCAGGATCCACAGGGGTTTCAGCGTTTTTTTCTGTTACTGACCCAGGCCTATTTTCTGTTGATCCTCCCTGTCTTTGTCTGGGCATATGTTTCCGGAGACGCCCTTGTGCTTTTGATTCTGGGAGACAACTGGCAGGCCGCTATTCCGGTGTTTAAAATCCTGGTGTTTTATTTTCTTTTCAAAAACCTGGCCCGGCCCTTTGAATGGCTTCTCACGGCCACCTATGCATCCGGCACCACAGCCAGGCAGATATATGTCTGGACCTTTTCAAGAAACATCTGCTTTGTGGCCGGGGTTGCCGCCGGTCTGCCCGGGGGGGTGACCGGTGTCGCCATTGCAGTGGCAGCGGCTTTTCTGCTGTTTTTGCTGGGAAGTGGCTATTTTTTTTCCAGTGCATCATTTTATGACAGACCCTCCTTTGCCGGGCTGCTGCTGAAAACCGGTGTACCCGGTCTGATCTCATTATTTGCCGGCTTGTTAATTATCCAACAGACCGCACTGATTCACGCTTTTTCACAGTTGTTCCTCATCTGTATCTATTTTGTCCTGGTCTTGGCTGTGTTTTATCTGTCATTTTTATGCATGCCGGGCAGTAGAGATACATTGAAAAATATGATACGTACCCTGAATACCATGTTAACCCAGAGAAAGTGACCTCATGCAGCAAAAAGAAAACTATAATTACATCCAGGCATTTAAATGGATCTATTCACGACTGCTGAAAAAGCGGAAAATTCAGTTCTGGATTCTGTTTGTCGGGATGTCATCCGCTGCTTTGCTTGAAACGGTTGCCGTGGGCTCGGTGGCGTTTTTTGCCTCCGTGATCACGGATCCCCAGGTAGTTTTCAACTCCAAGTATGTGGTCTTTGTCCAGGAAAATACCCACCTGGAAATTTTACAGACCGTCAAAGGACTGATCCTGGCATCCGGGTTTGTGATGCTGGGGCTGATCCTTTTCAAAAACATCATGAAAGCCGTTGTCGCATACGGCATCACCCGGTTTGGCGTACTGATCGAAGCCTATTTCGGCCAGGTGCTGCTGGACGGTATTTTGCGCCTGCCCTATAAATGGCATCTGATGCGCAACAGTGCAGATCTGGTGACCACCATTATGTGGCGCACCTATCTGGGCCGGCAGTTTTTTCAGCCATGTCTGCTGATTTTAAATAATATTTTAATGGTCACCATCATGTTGACTGCCTTGTTTATCATTCACCCGCTGGTCTCTATCTCTGTGATGGCAGTGCTTGGCACCACCTCTGTGTTTATTTACAAAGTGATCAAAAAACAGGTGGATAGAACCGCCACCATTGCCAGGGATTATCAGCTTGCCATCAATCAGGTCACCACCATGGCCATCCACGGCATCAAGGATGTAAAAATTTCCGCCACAGAGAATCAGTTTTCCTCACGATTCTACAAAAAAGCGTTTCCCCTGGCCCGGATCACGGGCATGCAGGAGCTGTATGCTGAATCACCCGTCCTGATTCTGGAGACCATCGGGTTTGCCATGATCTGTGCCGCCATCTTTTTCATGCTTCTGCTGTCCAATTCATCCACTGCATACGTGACCGGCACCATGGTGGTTCTGGCGGTTACCGGGTGGAAAGCGCTGCCGGCCATAAATAAAATTTTAAACAGCATTACCAAAGTAAGAAAAGCCTTGCCATTTATCGCCAACGAGATTATGTATTTTGAAGAAATCGAGGCAAATGAGCCTCCTGCTGGCCTGAAGAACATCAAATCACCTGTGTTTGAAAATCATATCCGGTTCAATCAGGTATGTTTTTCATATCAGGATTCAGACAGGCATGTGATCCATGACATGAGTTTTGAAATCAACAAAGGAGACACCGTCGGCATCATCGGCAAATCCGGTGCCGGCAAAAGCACGCTGGTGGACCTGCTCATCGGACTGCTCAAACCGGTCAAAGGGCAGATCTCCATCGACGGCACCCCCCTGGCCAGTGAACGACTTGCCGCCTGGCTGCAGATCACCGGGTATGTTCCCCAGTCCCCATATATCTATGACGGCTCCATTGCCCAGAATGTGGCGTTTGGTGTTGATGAATCCGACATTGACCGCCAATGGGTCAAACAATGCTGCACCATGGCCTCCATGGATGAGTTTATGGAGGATCTGCCCGACGGCATTGACGCATTTATCGGCGAACGGGGAATCCGGCTTTCCGGGGGCCAGCAGCAGCGCGTGGCCATTGCCCGGGCCTTGTACACCCGTCCGGAAGTGATGATTTTTGATGAAGCCACCAGCTCCCTGGACACGAAAAGTGAAAAAGCCATCCAGGAAACCATCTACAGTTTCAGGGGCAAACAGACCCTGATCATAATCGCCCATCGACTCAGTACTGTCAAGGCATGCGATTATCTGATCTGGATCGACAACGGCACCATCCGGCTGCAGGGCAAATCTGACAAGGTGCTGTCAGCCTATGAAAGAGAAACTGTAACCACATGAAAAAAGAACCGCTTCGTGTGGTCACAAGAGAACTGTTTGACTGATTGATTCGGGGACAAATCTCCCAGAGGGTATGAGAATTGTAACCGACAGAGCGGAGCTGTGCTCTGACATGAAAGATTTCCTCCGCCTGCAACGGCATTTTGTTCAACCACCAACAGAGTTGACAAAACAAAAATGATGGCATACATTGACATCAATGTATGGTCGCATAATGATATCATTTCTGGGGGTTTTTATGAAGGCAGTCACCATTAGAGGCGTTGAGCCTGAGGTCGCTGAAAAATTAAAAATGGTTGCAAGAGAACAAGGCAAGAGTGTCAATCATGTTATTCTTGAACTCATCAAAACAAGTCTTGGTGTTAAAAAGGAAAAGAAATTTTTACGCAAATATGATGATCTGGATGACCTGTTTGGCAGATGGGACGATGATGAGTTCAAAAAAATAAATGATGCTATAACCACGCAACGACAAATTGACCCGGAACTCTGGAAATGAAAAAAGTATTGATCGACACCTCCAAGGGTCGTCGTTCACACCATTGATGTGGAGACGGCTGATTTTTACGCTTCAATAATCAACAATCTGAAAGTTGCAGGCACACCCATTCCGACAAACGATATATGGATTGCGGCAGTTGCTTTTCAACATGGCTACATAATGTTTACAAAAGACAGGCATTTCAACTTCATTCCCGGATTGACACAACTTTGAGTAAAATTGGGGATCAGGCTTGGCTTATTGCATAGGGCCGCAACAAGGAAACCCTGACCCTCAGATATGGACAGGGCCTGTTGCATTAAATACAAAAATAGTATATTTATTCTGGAATGAATTCCAAAAATATTATAATAAGATCTATATTAAGCAGGATGCAGGCCCGGTTGTTTCAGGATAAAGCGATTATCCTGCTGGGTCCGAGACAATCGGGCAAAACCACCTTGATCAAGGCACTCCTGGAAAAAACAGGGGAGAAATATCTGTTGCTGAATGCGGATGAGCCGGATGTGCGGGAACTTTTTTCGGGCGCCACCTCCACCCGGCTCAAAAAAATCATTGGGGACAACCGGATTTTATGTATTGATGAGGCCCAGCGCATCCCGGATATCGGTATTTCATTAAAGCTGATCATCGACCAGATTTCCGGGGTTCAGGTCATTGCCACCGGGTCATCGTCATTTGATCTCAACGCCAGTATTAATGAACCCCTGACCGGCAGAAAATTCGAATTCACTCTTTATCCGCTCTCTTTCAGCGAGCTGGAACAGGAATACGGACTGCTTGAAGAGAGGCGCCTTCTTGAACACCGGTTGGTATTCGGTAGCTATCCCGAGATTGTCACCTCCCCCGGACAGGAAGAGGAACGGGTCCGGCTGCTGGCCGGCAGTTATCTGTTCAAGGACCTGCTGACACTGGACGGCATCAAAAAACCGGCACTGCTTGATAAACTGGTCA
>JAABUD010000037.1 GCA_011389555.1 Desulfotignum sp.
AAAAAGACGAAGGGGGATATTTTCTGGTCACTTTTCGGGATCTCCCTTACGGCAGCACAGACGGAAAAACCATTGATGAAGCGAAAAACCAGGCTGCAGACTGCCTGGAAGAGGTCATTGCCGGCTGTATCAGCGATGAACAAGATATTCCCGTGCCTTCGCCATTGAAAAAAGGCGAATATCCCATCCGGCTGCCGGCCCAGATGGCAGCCAAAGCGGCTCTGTATATTGCTGTTCAAAAATCAGATATCCGCCGATCTGAACTGGCCAGACAGCTGAATCTTGATGAAAAGGAAATCCGACGGATGCTGGACCCCATGCACGCAACAAAATTGCCTCGAATAGAAGCAGCCCTGCATGCCCTGGGTTACGGCCTTTGTATTTCAATGCTTGAGCCCGCGGCTTGATACGATGTAAAATGCCTGAAAAAAAAATCAACCTCACCTTCACCTTGAAAATATCAGAAAGCCTGCTGAGCATCCTCAGGGATATGGGCTGCCCGAAACCGGAAAATAGCAGTATCCGGGTGGTAACAGGCACCCCGGTCCGGCAGGTTTTGCTGGCACAGGGCATCAGCCCCCTGCTGGTGCCCATGATCTTTCTGGACAACCGGAAAATTTCTGTGGACACGCCGCTGGAAGCCGATGGTGTCCTGACTCTGCATGGTCCCTTGGCCGGGGGATGATATAACTTCAGCAAGTCCACTGTTTTCTGAATTCAGGACTTCAACCGGTATTGTCTTTCAATCACTGTGGCCAGGTCCGGGCCTTTCCAGTAGGGGCGTATCCACCTGGGGCGCTGGTCTTTCCATTTGGGACTGGCCCGGCGCCAATGCCCACGAACCATGAACTTTACCATGAGACCACGGCCGGTTTGGCTTTTTTCAACGGCCTGTAATTGTTTGATATGGGAGATATCGATCTTTCCGGGAAGAAAGATCACGTCCCGGGAAGAAAGATATGGCGTATCTTCCGGTCCGGGGGGAGACCCCTGAGACCCCCGGCTTTGGGTTTTCTGCGGACTTGTGCGGGTTTCGGTGGCGACATCCGCACTGGTGGTATAAAGGATGGCATTGATTACCAGATGGATGAGCTGCCGCATCAGTTCCGATTCAAAGACCAGGGCCATCTGATCCGGACCGCCTGTCCTGATATGGCTGGCCAGGATCTGCTCCAGGTGGTCGTCAGGATCAATTGTCAACTCCCGGACCAGCAGATACGGCCATTGTTCGATAAACGCGTCAAACGTAAAAGCGATTTTCAATCCGTCTGATTCTCCGGAATCCGGCACCTGTGTCACATATACGGTCAGGATGTGAAGCTTGCGCCCTGACATGACACAGTCCGGTATTTTGGACAGAATTCTCTCCGCAATCTCCAGGGTGAACCGGTCTGTGAAGACAAGGGCAAAAGCGGCATACGGCAGTTTGAGCATTTCACCGGCCAGATCCAGCCGCGTCTGGCCGAGCATGTAGGAAAGGGATTCTTCGATCCAGAAGGTTTTTCTCAGGTGCAGCTCATAATTGACCATATATTCCAGATGGCGGGCAAGCAGATTCCCATTCTCCTGGGCAGCCTGCCTGTCCATGCCGTTTTCCACGGCCAGGGCCGTCTGTTCCCGGACAAATCGCTGAAAATCCAGATTCAGGGCCAGTTCTTCACGGCCCAGCGTCATGCCGTCATCAAAGTCATCTGATTTGCGGTATGCCGCCGCTATTTTCCGGGCTGCCTCTTCGATTCCAATCACCAGGGCCGCCATAGCCTCAGCCCCGGTAAAGGGCGGGAAGTCGGTTTCCCGATAGTCCGGATGTTCCTTTGTCAGGCCCAGTTCATCCCACAACCAGTGCGGATCAAACCCCGGATTTCCATTTTTCAGTTCGGTTTCATACATGTATTCGAGATCCTTGAGCATCTCGATGATCCGCGGTTTCAGGTCCCGGGACCGGGCCGCCTGGCGGGGAGTACAGCCGTCCAGCCTTGGAATATCCATGTCCAGCCATTCCTTGTAATAGGCCTTGTTTTTTTCCTGGACCGCCCTGTCCAGTTTCTCTCTGTCAGCCGGAGACAGATCATCAAAATTTATCTCCGCTTTGGGATCCGGTTCTTTTGACAGATATTCCTGCATGGCGCTTTGGAGGCTGGTGTACTCGGTGAGTCTGTATCGGGCCAGATCTCCGGCAATCCGTTTGATTTTCGTCTGTCCCTTTTTGGCTCGTTCCCTGGATGTGGTTTCCAGAATCAGCCGTCGGCCATCCAGCTGGAAAACTCCATAAACATGCTTTTCACCGTCTTTGGGTTTGGACAGCCAGGTCCAGTACAAATCATCTGTGGGACGATCAAGGTCCTTTTTGCCGTCAAGAACCGCAATGAGTGCATCCGGGTCGTCCACATCAAAATACACATAGGAGATTACCATCTCATGGCCGTCACTGGTTTTCACGTTTTTTGGGACGGAACTCCCATATGTCTTCAGCCACAGCTGATGATAGATTGGAGGAAGTTCCTTGTAAAATTCCGTTTCCGGTGTCCCGGGATTGTCCTGAAAAAACATGTCATAAAGGAATTCTATCCGGCTGACAATCTCATCCCGCTGCATGCGGGGAAATAGATAAAACCCCCCGTCGATTTCCGGCCGGCCGGATGCGCCCACCGGGATAATGCGGGCAGCAAACAGATCATGGCGTTTCAATGACCGGGAACCTGAAATTTCCCTGATTTCGGTACAGGTTTTACCTATGACATCCATTGCAGTGACCGATTTGCCGGGAATGACTTTGGTCACCTCATACAGACGTACACAGGATCTGGCAGCCAAACCCAGGTAGGTTCTCTCTGCTTTGCTCAAAGAGGGGTCTGTATCAAGAAAATAGTCGAACACGGTCCTGTTTTCATCGGTTCTAAGGTCAAAATAAAACCAGAAATCGAACATGATTTG
>JAABUD010000038.1 GCA_011389555.1 Desulfotignum sp.
GCTGTCGGCAAGGCAGCATTTCTTGTACTTACGTCCGCTGCCACAGGGACATGGATCGTTTCTTCCAATTTTGTTCATTATTATTTCCCTTTTCACAATCGGTCAAAATACAATCCCATGGTGTCAGAACACCCTCTGGTATAGCTTTCCAGCAGAGATATTACCCTATCTGAAGATTCGGAAAATATCAACGGTTAAACCCGGATGATCACGCTCACCTTAAACCTGTCTGTAAGCCTGCTGGGCATCCTCATATGGCCTGGACAATCAACGATCCTGACAGCGAGACATACCGCCGGGAGTTTGAAAGCCTGCTGTCTATCCAGGACCATTATCCCAAGCAGATCATTACCATGTGGGCGGATGTTTCATGGACGGGTTTGCCCTGATCGTGTGCAACGCCCTGCTGCTGATCTTTCCGCAGATCGCGCTGTTCCTGCCGGGACTGTTATGACAAGCTGAATTCAGGAGATACATGATTGTTATTCCCGGACTTGGCGGAAATTGTTTACCAATGCCGCTTGTTTATCCATTTGAAGCTGCTCAGGCTGCACCCTTGATTTACAAAATTTCATCTGATTTTCTGGTAACCTATCTACCAACCCATACAGGCACATCCGGCCTTTAAGTTCACAGTTATTTGGTCCGCAGCAGGTCAACCACGGCATGGGCCTGGGAAAAAAGAGACCCATGGATTTCATCATGATAGGCCAGATCTGCTTCGGAAACAAAATAGCCGATTTTCACAAAAGCCCCGGTGATGAACCGGTCCGGGTCTTCATGAAACAACAGCACGGCCGCCCGTTTCAAATATTTACCTTCCACCAGTTTCAACTTTTCCAGCAAACCTGCATCTGATGCCGACAGATCCGCAGCACTCAGGCGGCCGCTGGCAGCTGCCAGTTCACGAAATCATGATCAGGTTATAGGCGCTTTCATCGGCAAGGGTTTTGGCGATCTGAAGGCGCTTGGTTTCATCCGGATCCACCTCGTTGACCACCTGTCCCGGCTTCAGGGTCTCAGGCCTGCTGGTGAATTCGATATATTCACTACCTTTTTTGCAATAGATTTCATCGATGATATACCCATTATAAATGTCTCGCCCGCTGCTTTTTTCCAATAGATCATTCCTGCTTTTGACCGTCACGGTTTTTCGCTGGATACTACCGGTTTTTGTCCGGCAGTCCATCTCGATTTTCGCGGTGATAGGGCTTTTTTTGTTATCCACGCTGATCAGTTTGATATACGCTTTGTTGTGACCATCCACCACATCCACGCCTGCCACCTCGATCTGTTTCACCAGTTTCTGTTCATAGGCATCCACGGAGTCGAGTTTGTACAGCATATGGTATTTGTCCACATGGGTGGCGGAATAGCGCAGGTTGCACAGCGGGTTCAGCGATGCAATGGCCTGTTTGCTCCTGGCCGTGGTATCCATACTCTGGGGCTCATCGATGATGGCAATGGAGGGCACCACGATAATGAACTTGGTAAACCCATACAGCCGGTTGTAAAATACAAGATCCACAAAAAAGTGTTCTTCATCAAAGGTGAATCGCTTCTGCCGTGCTTCAAACAAAAACCCTTTGCCCAACTCCAGAAGGAAATGCTCTATCTTGTCGATAATGGCGGTTTCCAGATCGATTTCCGAATAGCGGGCCTTTTCTTCCAGCTCGAGAAACTCCAGTACATATGGGTCTTTGATTACGGCTGCATGTTTCTCAATCAACTGTCTTTTTTGGGAAAGCGCTTTGTTGATTACCTGGTCCAACTTGGCTTTCTTGATGCTGCCTGCCCGATAAAGAATGATATGGGTGTCAGCTGTGAATAGCCGGTTGGGCCTTATGTTGCTTGACTGTTTCAGATGTCCGGACCGGAAGTCAGTATTATCAACGGGAACAGCGTAGTTGTCAGAAAACATCTTGCTCGTGATCTGGCACAGGATGGCATCATCCTCCTCAAGGGTGGCAAGAACAAGAGCGGGTCGCCGCTTTGACTGACTCAGATCAGAGAAAGGAAACGGGATCACGACCACATCTCCCTTCATAAATTTTGCCATGCTTCATCCTCTTCCGGGCTCAGCCAATCCTTTCTCAAAGAGGATTCGCTCATTACTGCGGTATATTGTTTGTCTTGGACTGTCTTTGTCTTTAGAAAATGAAGGAAATCGAGCACCTCAGAAAGGAGTGGCTCAGGGGTTTCCTCGATCTCATTTATGAGTTGTTCTTTTGTGTTCATGGGATTTTCCCCGTTTATCGATTGTTATTGATGTTTTCTTTACAAGACCAATGCCCAGGCGGTTGATTTCGTAACTACTCATCCTGTTCACCATCGTTCTATTCATATTTCCAGGGATTTTCAGCAACATCCCGTTTGATATATTCGCGATAGTCCGTGTATATTTTATTGATAAGATCTTCAAATGCCGGTATGCCGATAAAGGCTTTGCTATGATACTGCTCTTTTTCCAGCCTCTCATCTTCTATTTGCTTTTCATAGGCATCTTCATCAAAAGGACCCCACTTTTTCTCTAATTCTTTCTTAACCTGTTCCCAGGGAATTCCTTTTGTCTTGCCTGATTCAAAGTCTTTGACTCTTTTATCAAGTTCAGATGCGAGAGGATCTTCTTTGCGTTTATAGCCTGGTTCAGGGATCATGTCATAATCAAGAATCGGTTTGCCAAAGGCTTCCGCCATCATCACCCATGAATGCCGCAGATCTTCAATGGTTTCACCAAATGGTTCAACCGGATCTGTCGTGATCGCCCCTGCAAAGCCATTCTTATCGTAGTATGCTTCATGTATGGCATACGTGTAATTGATTCTTTCTTTTTTGTCCGAAGAATCCTGATAGACCGTTTTCTTTCTGACAACTCTATAATTCCACATAATTCACCTTCACTTCAGGGTGGTCCCTTAATTTCCGGTGGGCTGTGTTTTCAGGCATAATTATACACAGGGGTCTTGATCACCCTGTCCGGCTTTTTTCTGCTTTTGATGATGCTTTGGATATGTTCAACTGTCTCAGGAGCGAAGAACTGCTCTCCGGTTTCCCTGCATTTTCGTGCCGGGACATTTTCAACAATAAAAAAGTTACCACCATGTTCCAGTGTATAGGTCACTTTCGTATTTACCATTGATTCTTTCATTCCGAATATCCTTTCATTATTTTGATAATATCAGCCACTTGACTGGTTGTCAATTTGCCGGTGATCCATGATT
>JAABUD010000039.1 GCA_011389555.1 Desulfotignum sp.
GCCCTGGAAGTCATTGACTCGGTCGGCCCGGGCGGCAATTACATGACCGCGCCCCATACCATGACCCATATCCGCAGTGAATACTTCAACGGCAATGGCGTGACCGACCGGAAGAACCGGTCCCGGTGGGAAAAAGAGGGATCGCAGGATGCCCGGCAGCGGGCCCTGGGCATTGCCAGAAAACTGCTGGCCAACAAAACGGCGTATATTCCGGATGACGTGGATGCGGCCATTCGGGAAAAATTCAATATTCTGCTGCCCAAACAGGGGTAACCAGGCCAGGCAAACGGATATCTTTATGGATGTGTGATTCATAAAGATATCCAGGGAAACACAGATGTGCGGAATCGTTGTATATTACGGAGATGCCCAGAATCGGCTGACCCGGATTCTGACGGGTATGTGGGCCATTATTTACCGGGCCCCTGACAGCACCGGCATCGGACTGGCCGGCAGCGATCTGGAACCGTTGAAAATCCGCCGTGCCCTTGGGTCTGTGGAAAATCTGATCGACCGGCTATCCACCGAACCGCTGTTTGAGGAAGCCGACTTGCAGGCCGGGGCGTTCACGGTGGATGACATGGACAGCCAGGCCGGATATATCGCCCGGTTCCAGAAAAGACTCCTGGCCTATGAAGGAGTTGACAGCCGGGAAACCGAACCCTTTCCCACCTGGGAGCGGATGACCGACACAGATGCGCCGGTCCATGTGCTGCCCGGAACCTGCGGCGATCCGCAAATGCGCAGGCAGTTTGTCATTGGTTCTCCCAAGGCACTTAATGACGTGATGAACCGCCTGATCCAGGAATATGACCTGCCCGTGGCCGTGGTGGAAAAGCTGATTCAAACCGCACTGGCAGGCCAGATGGACCTGGCGGAACAAACTGCGCCTCTGCCGGTGGATCGGGCGGATCTGTTTCATGAGTTCCAGGTGATATTCAACCGATACGCCTATGATGAGCCTCCGGTCCGGCCCCGGCGCGTGGTCAGCAGACAGGGACAGAAACATCCGTTTGCCAGAAAGCATGTCTGGCATTTTCTGCGGAAAATCTCGGTGACACTGCCTTCGGACTATACACCGGACGGCATTGCCAACCTGTTCCGGTATCTGGATGCCTGGGTCATGAGCGGACTGACCCAGGATTGCGTGGACCGGGTTCAGATGATTTTTGAAAGTTTCTGGACCGCGTATACAACCCGGCCGGTCCGGCACTGGCAGATCCTTTACCGGATTGAAAGAACCTGCAATGTGTATGGGCTGGCTGCCACATCGGTCATGGCGTATTACCAGACCCGGATCTATATGGATCGGGCCAACAAATCCCCGGACGGCCAATACCTGCCCGCGGGGCATGTGCCGGGCCCCACCCACCCGCTGCTGCTGCGGTCCATGGTTCAGCCGGTGATCGGGCAGGGACGATGGGCGCTCCAGTCCGCCATTTCCGTGCACAACGCCCACCCGTTCATGGACCACGAAAAAATGAGAGCCGTGGTACTCAACGGCCAGTTTGACTCGGAGGTGGAGTCCCGGATTCACCGGTATATCACCCGGGTGGCCGGTTTGCCGCTGCGCACCGAAAATTCCACGGAACTGTTCGCCATGCTCTGGGGACACTATTTTGAGACGGCCTGGCAGGAAAACCGGCGGTACCGAAATATTGAGGAACAGCACCGGCTGGGCCTGGAAGAACTGTCCATCTGCAGCCAGTCCATCGATTATACCATTTTCAAGGCCCTGAGCCATAAAACCATCCATGACATCGATGAAATGGCATTTATCAAATCTGCGGAAGCCATGATCCGTTCCGGGGGACAGTTTGCTGTATCCGGCATCAGCCGGGTGTCCCCGGACCGGCTTTTTGTGGCGGCCCACAACCGGCCGGTATATATTGTCAAACGCCGGGACACGGATGATTTCATGGTGGTCTCGGATATCAATGCTGCGTTGGGACTGTTTCCCCAGTCTTTGATCCAGTCCACCCGGGTGCAGTTGCTCAAGCTCATGAAAAAGCATTCTAAAAAATCCATGACCGTGGAACCGGATGTTTCCAATGATGATACCCGGCCGGAAACCGAAGCATTCAGAAAAGCCAAAAAAGCGCTGCTTGAGCCGTTTCTGGTGGAGATTCATGCGCTGGACCAGCCCGGGGTGTTTGCACGGATTCAGACCACGGCCGGGAAAAACTCGGTGATGCGGCACCTGCACATCCAGGATTTTTCCGGCAGAATCCGGACCGATATCCGGCCTGAGCAGACCCGCATTACGCCGGTATCGTTTCAAAAAGATTTCGGCAAAACCTTTTATGAGGAACACCTGCTGGAAATTCCGGGTCTGATGAAAGATATTCTGGGTCGCTATACGGATCCGATACACACGATTCCCCGGTTCGAAATCCGGCGGCGGCTGCTGGAACGGCGGTTCGGCAGGGGATTGATCAACCTGAACCGGATCATTCTGGTGGGCACGGGGTTCAGTTATCTGGTGGCGGAGATCGCAGAGAAAACCATGGAGCGGTTCTTTCCCACGGTGAACCTGGTGGTGGCCACTCCCCAGGACCTTTCCGATGTCAGAACCGCCATCAATCCGGACCGGGACCTGGTGGTCATGGTCTCATGGTCCGGCACCACATCGGATATGATCGATTTTGCGGGGATACTGCTTTCCCATCATGTTCTCATGGTGGGCATCACGGAAAAACCGTTTTCCGACATGGCCCTGGTGGTGAGAAAAAGTGCCGGTGTCATCCCGGTGCTCAGCGGCGAGGAAGTGACGGTGGCCCCATTGAAAAGCGCCCTGTGCATGCTCCTGACCCTGGATCTGTTCTGCCTGTATGTGTGTCATGCCATCCCTGGAACCGGCGATACCGTCATGGATCTGACCCGAGAACTGGCTCCGGTTTCCGGGCAGCTGGATGCGCTGCTCAAAGATTCGTTGGTTTCCGAATTCTGCCAGCAGATCGTTTCTGCGGCGCAATACAGTGTGCAGCACTATATCGTGGATACGTTCCACGATACAGGTGCGGCCCGGATCGGGGCACTGAACCTGGAAATCAACGCGTGGACCTCCATGGGAATCGCCGTGGATTACTCGGAACAGGAACTGTTTTTGAACATTCCCATGATTCAGAATGAATTTATACTGGTAATGGCCACTTCCCTGCAGCGTCTGGATGAGGCGGTCCGGTTCATGGTAACCCTGCATGAAAAAGGCCGGAAGTTTTTCGCCGTCACTTGTCCGAACCGGGAACAGGCAGAGATCGAGCGGTATGCGGAACAGGTGTTCGTGATACCCAAACTGCCGGACCATTTTCAGCCGTTGATGGATCTGCCGTTTCTGTTTCTGCTGGGGTTTTATTTTGGCCGGGCCCATGGCCGCCTGGCCGGAGAAATGCCCAGGAACATGGCCAAATCAGTCACCGCCGGACGGACAAAAAGCGGAAAAGACCGGACATCTTCAGAGATTCTGGCCGACATGGACTGGAAACAGGGCAATCTGGGCCTTGACATCTATCCCGTGGTGCCCCGGTCCGGCCTGCTTTGCTGGATGACACTGGCCAAAGGGAGGATAGAAAAAAGCTACTACCGGGATCTGCTGAAACTGGGAACATTACTGAATGAACGAGACGAATTTGATGCAGTGTTCTCCCGTCCCGGTGACGGGACCATGAAAGACGCAGTGTCCGCCCTGGCCGGGCTGATTTTTACGAACCTGGCCGAAGACGGGGTTCTGATTTTTGTGCCCATGGACAAGCCGGCCGAAGCCGGATGCCGGAATTTTGCCAGGTTGTGGGAACCGTTTCTGGAAATTCCCATCCAGGTGGAATTTGCTGAAAAACTCAAAGGAGTGACACTGGGGGACAGTCTGGTGGTGGTGGTGGGCTCCCGGACACCCTCGGCGGACCGGTTGTCCGCTGTGTTTGCCCATGCCCATGCGCATATGATCTGGATCGGCCCAAAAGATCCGCTGGTATCCCGAAAACAGGCCGCAGGCTTTCTGATGCAGGCGTTTTATCTGAAAAACCCCGGGTTGTTCTGCCGGTATGAACAGGTGTATGTGGCCCTGTCTTTGTGTTTTGCAAAGGTGATGTCCATCCGGTTTCCCGGCCGTGCCAGACAGTTTGTCGGGCATTTCAAAATGCTGCTGCCGGTGGTTCAGACCCTTCTGGCGGACAGCGGGCTGCGTCGTCAGCTTCAGCAGGTCCTGGATGAAAATCGGGCCTATAAAAAGCAGTTGTTTGTCACGGGGATGCGGGGAAACCGCATTGCCTGGAAAATGGCGTTTGCCGCAGCCAGATCCAGGGGAGTGGAAAGCGAGGCCTTCGGGGTGTCCGCGTATTCCCACCTGGTTCTGGTGGATTGTCAGGTCAAGGAAAAATATGTCAAACTGGAAACCCGGGGCCGCCTGGTGTCCGTCCATGGAGAAAACCGGGTCAAAGAGTGGGAAACCCGGTTTCTGGGAGGGGCGTCCGTGGACACCTTTTTATCCAAGCAGTCCCTGCCGTTTTCACCCGATGCCGTGCTGCCGTTTTATGTGGATCAGCAGTGGTATCTGCCGGTGCTCCGGCCCGATTATGATACAGACAACGACTGCCTGATCATTGTCGATGCCACCAGCGAATCCCGGTTTGACGCGGCCCTGGATGAGCTGGCCACGTTCGGGTCCCGGTATGCCAGAATAGTGGTCATCACCCAGCAGGGATTTGCCGGGGATGCCCGGCTGGGCAATCTGAAAAAGTATCCCTTGAGCCATATTGTCATGGTGCCCGGGCCCCCGGATCAAAGCGGAGAGCCCGGGATACTTTCCGATTATCTGCTGCCCCTGGTCATCAGCCTGATGGGGGCGGCCATGAAATTCATGGATACCGGCAAAAAAAGCGGATAATCATAGCGGCTCCGGGCACCGTTTGTCACACCCGGAAAATCATTGAGTTGTTGCTGTATCAGGCCAACGCGGCCAATGCCTCTTTCGCTACAGGGGTTTTCTTGACCTTGTGGGATGACAGCAACGCTTTTGCCTTTTCATTGCACCGGGTGAACAGGTCGGTTTTTCCTTCTTTTTCCCAGCTGTCGAACCGGGACCGGTCCATGAGCTCAGGCAGCAGGTGGGCGGTTTTGAAATGGGCAAAGGTGTGGGGATCGCTCAAGAAAATCGCATTGTCCGGACCATTTGCCACCCGGTCGATAATATCCAGCGCCAGCGTCTTTTCATTCACGGGAATCCCTTTGCCAAAAAATTTGGACATGGCGATCAGTTCATCGGCCATAACGAGCATTTCCAGGCTGGAGGTGTGTCCGGATTCGATATATCCCACATCATGGATCACGTTGCACCGCGACAGCAGGGATGTGATAATGGACAGCATGCCTTCAGCCCCGGCCTGGGCATCGATCACTTTGGAATCCGTGGACCCGGCAAAGGACCAGATGGGGATCTGGTAGAGCTCATCTCTCATGTCGGCAAACGCGGCCTGGGTCAGGCTCCATTCTGTGCAGCCGTAGGATACCACGGTGTGTTTCATGTCCAGGACCGACACGTTGGGCGCGAACAGAAACGGGGCCCCTGGATTGCTCAGCTGATGGATCACCAGCCCCACCAGGTTTTCGGCAATCCCCTGGGCCATGGCCCCGGCCAGGGTCACAGGCCCGCCGCCGCCGGCATTACATCCCGAGGGCAGGCAGATGGGGATCTCTTTTTGCGCACAGAACACCAGCTTTTCCATGACGTTTTCCGGATACAGCAGCGGGCTGATGGCTTCGGAATAGTTGAACAGAAATGGTTTTTTGCGCAGTTCTGCTTCGCCGCCCACCACGGCACAGGCGATGTCGTGAATCTGCTTGATATCCTTGCCGCTGTCGGCGATAAAACAGATGGGCTTGTTGCTGTTGCGCACCATCTCTTCAAACGCCCTGACATAGATCTCTTCGATCTCCACATCTTCCGGGTTCCCCATGGACATGGAAAAATCCATGTTGGGCAGCGCATCCACCAGCCGGGCGAAGTTACCGGTATCGGAAAGCACCGGGCGCCGCCTTTCTCCGGTTTCCAGATCGATGGTGAAAATCGTGTCAGATCCGGTACCGAAGAAAAAGTTTTCCCCTTCCAGGGGCATGGTCAGGTTGCCGGTCTGGTCATATACATCAAACCGTTTGGGGGCGGACATGACGGCATTGTCCACCAGTGCTTCGGGCATGATCACCCGGTTGTCCTTGTCCAAAGTGCATCCATGATCCAGAAGCATCTCCAGGACCCCCTCGTGTTCCATGCGGAATCCGGTGTCGGCCAGTATTTTCAACGCCGCCTCATGAATGGCCATGGCCTG
>JAABUD010000040.1 GCA_011389555.1 Desulfotignum sp.
TCCACCGGGGGCATGAAATCCACCCCGGCCGATGCCACCACATTTTCTTCGATCATGGTGGATCCCATGTCATTGGCACCGAAAAACAGCGCGGTCTGGGCGATTTTGTCCCCCTGGGTCACCCAGGATGCCTGGATATTGGCGACATTATCCAGAAAAATGCGGCTGACTGCCAGCACCTTGAGATATTCTGCAGCAGTTTTTTTCTCTATTAGTATCCGGGTGTTGACAGGCTGAAATGTCCAGGGGATGAATGCGGTGAATCCGCCGGTTTCATCCTGGAGCTGCCGGATCCTGTCCAGGTGCGCCACCACATGGGCATTGGTTTCCAGATGACCGAACATCATGGTGGCAGAAGAGCGCATCCCTGCCAGATGTGCCTGGCGCATCACTTCCAGCCAGGCATCTGTGCTGCATTTTTTGGGGGAGACTTTGCTGCGGATCTCATCGCACAGAATTTCCGCCCCCCCCCCGGGTATGGAATCCAGTCCTGCCTGCTGCAGGTATGCGATGGTCTGTGCCACGGACAGGTGGGATTTTTGTGCGATAAAATCGATTTCCGGCGGGGAGAATCCATGGATATGGATACCAAAGTTGTCCTTGATAAATGTCAGCATGGACCGGTAATAATCCAGGCCCAGGTCCGGGTGCATCCCCCCCTGGAGCAGAATCTGGGTACCGCCCAGATCAATGGTTTCTGCAATTTTATCGTACAGATCTTTTTGTGATATCACATACCCGCCGTCCTGGCCCGGATGTTTGTAAAAGGCACAGAAGCGGCAACCGGACACGCAGACGTTGGTGTAATTTATGTTGCGGTCCTTCACATAGGTGACATCCTTTTCCGGGTGGTAAAAAAAGCGTTTTTCATGGGCAAGAGACCCCAGGGTCATCAGATCGGCGCTGTTCAGCAGAACAAGGGCCTCTTCTTTGCCGATGCGCTGGTGTTCCTGTATTTTTTCTATAATATCGGATAATTGTGTCATGGGTTCGGCTGCATGGTTCTGGGATTGTAAAAAGAGTCCCGCTGTACCGGTTCAAACCCGGCTTTGCGGATCATATTCTCCATCTGGTCCCGGGTCAGTCCTTTGGCGGATCTGGCACCGGCGGTGTGGGTGATCCGCTCTTCAATAATGGTGCCGTCCAGGTCATCTGCCCCGAAACTTAAGGCCACCTGGGACAATGGTTCACCGATCATCACCCAGTAGGCCTTGATATGGTCGAAATTGTCCAGCATCAGGCGGGCCGCTGCCACTGCCTTGAGGTCATCCATTGCCGTGGTGGGGGGCAGATGGGACAGTTTTGTGTTCTGTGAATGAAATGCCAGCGGAATAAATGCGGAAAATCCGGCGGTTTCATCCTGGATCTCTCTGAGGGCTATCAGGTGGTCCACCCGCTCTTCAATGGTTTCAATATGGCCGTAGAGCATGGTGGCATTGGTCTTGATCCCGGCTGCATGCACCGCTTTTACAATCTGTTTCCAGCGGGTATGGTCGATTTTTTTAGGAAACAGGGAATCATGGATCCGGGTGTTGAGCACCTCTGCCCCGCCGCCGGGCATCATGTCAAGGCCGGCATCCTTGAGCCGGGAAATAGTTTGTTCAACGCCCAGCCCTGACAGACGGGAAAGATAATCGATCTCCACACAGGTGAATGCCTTGATGGCGGCAGTGGGTCTGATGCGCCGCACTGTTTTCAGCAGATCGATGTAATAATCAAATCCCAGGTTTTCATTGAGACCGCCCACGATGTGCAGTTCATCCACCGGCTCATCGATACGGTCCATCAAACGCTGTTCAATGTCTGCCATGGACCAGGCATAGGCATCATCATCATTTTCATTTCTGGCATAGGCACAGAACCGGCAGCGGTTTTTGCAGATGTTGGTATAATTTATGTGCTGGTTATAGATATAATAGGCTTTTTTGCCGTGTCTTTGAGATCTGACATGGTTGGCAATCTGTCCCACCCCCATAAGATCGGATGTTTCATAAATACAGATCCCGTCTTCCTTGGAAAGACGGGATCCTTGTCTGGCTTTGACAAAAATCTGTTCCAGCCGTTGATCCGTGAATGTTATGTTCATCACCGCCTCTTTTTTCTTCTGACAACCTTTCTTTTTTTTCTGGGTTCTGCTCCTGTGTCACGGGATGCAGCCATATTCAGTTTTGGGTCATCCAGGTTCTGCTGGGAATAGGCACACGATGCCCTGGGGCATTTGAGCCCTTTTTCCCCTTCTGTGGTGGTTGTTTCCGTTAAAAACGGATTTTTGCACAAGGGGCAGTAAAAATGATAGGGCTTGTCCCAGCTCACAAACCGGCAGTCTCTGCTGGAGCAGGAAAAATATTCTTTGCCTTTTTCGGTTGTACTGGAAACAATTTTTCCTGACCCGCACACAGGACAGGACATGCCCAGATCGCTTTCAAACGCGGCAATCCTGGCAGCAATATCATCTTCACCGGCATCTTCAGAAACATTCTGGGCAGACACCGGGCTTTGTGTTTCAGATGTTGTTGCATCTGATTCTTTTTGTTTTCGGATCAATTCTTCTTCTGCCCGGATGCGTTCCTCCATGGCCCTGAGACTGGCCTCACGTTCAGCCATGGCAGCTTCTTTGGCTTCCAGTTCTGCTGCCCGTTCTTCTGCCCTGGCAGCCATTTGTCTGGCATCTTGCAGCTGCGCTTCTTTTTCCTCCAGAATTTTGCGCTGTTCCGCCGCTTCCTGTGCCAGCATCTGTGCTTCTTTGATTTTTTCTTCTTTTTCCGCCAGCTGCCGGGCCAGGTCAGCCGCTTTTTTTGCTGCTTCTTCCGTTTTTCGGACGTCTTCTCTACGGGCTTCTATCTCTTCCGGGGTTGGGCCCTTGTCAAACACATCCGTGACCTGAATTTTCTGCTGGTATTCGTCTGATTTTTTCCGCCGGGTCTTCACCAGTTTGGACAGCCGGCCCAGGTTTTCTTTTTTCAGTTTTCTGGAAACTTCTTTGTTCTCCTGGATGGCTTTTATTTTGCCGGCCTTCATTGCAGAGGCCCGCTTGCTGGCATTATCTCCAGATACTGACACCCCGCTGGATTTCAAAGATGCTGCAAAACTTTTTTTGGCCAGATCCAGGCTTTTGCGGCCGGAATTCACTTCCTCATGCATCTGGAGGACAAAGGCTATCAGGTTCATGCCCTGCATGCCCGGAAACATGGAATCCAGAAGCCCTGCCATCATGAAGGCCGGCATTTCCGCATACAGCTGACTGTTGTCATCCTTACGCATATATCCTTTTTCAAAACATGCGGTTACCGCAGCTTCCAGATAATCATCATGGGCCAGACCGATATCTGTCAATTCAGCGTAAAAGCTTTGCAAAGCATAGCGTTCCGGTGGAAAATCCGCATACTGCTTGATCTCTTTTTCCCGTTCCACAATCAAGGTGATACAGGTTATGGTAGCCAGGTTAAAGGACATCATGGCAGCATCAAAATCAACATCTATGAAAGATATGATTTCCCGGGCCAGGATTTCATCCAGCTGGAATTTTACAAGTTCCGGGGTAATGGGGGTCTGCTGTGTCATGGGGTGTCATCTCCCTGGTTGATTTCAGAAATCATATCTGCAATGCTGGAAGCCAGCTGTTCCACTTTTTCACTGCTGCGGTCCTTGATTTCCGCCATTTCCCGGGGTCCGGGTTCCTGGCCGGCTTCATCATCACGGGCGGAGGACATATCCAGGCATTCTCCCTGGCGGTTGAAAACCACAGACAAGGGGACCTTTATTTCAAAATCAAATTTATAGGCAATCTGGTTGTCAAAAACCACCATATCACCATTTTTATAATCCACTTCATCCTGCAGGGCAAACTTATGTTTCTGCATCAGCAGCTTTTCGATGGCTTCCCAGTCAAGCTCCGCATTGATGGTATCTATAAATTCTTTTTCACTTTCCTGTATCAATTCCGGATTGGTCACTTTCATGGAAGACCCCTTTTATGTAAATTTCAAATCGATTTCTTTTGCAAAATTCAAGAAAGCCGCCCCTGCCGGACTTTTTATATCATACAATACCAGGGGCATCTTTTTTTCAATAGATTTTTGCACTGCAGTATCGTGGGGAATATGGGTATCATATGCCAGATCCGAAATCCGGCAAATATTTTCGGCGGTTAAAACGCTGCGGGTATCATCCCGGGCATGCCGGCGGTTAAACACAAATCCCCCTATTTTCAAAGGAATTTTGTGATTTTTCCGAATATAATGTATCAATTTGAGAAGGCAGTGAAATTCTTGTGTAACGGTATGGCCCGGGCAGACAGGGATGATAAGCCAGTCTGCTGCAGCCAGGGCCATGATACTTAAAAATCCGTAAGAAGACGGTGCATCAATAATGATATAGTCATATCCGGATGGCGCATCCTCCTGGATCAGCAGCCGCAGAATTCTCTGGTTGGACAGACTGTCTGACAGTTTCAGGGCAGTGTCAAACAGGCTGAATCCCGCAGGCAGGATATCCAGACCTTCTGGTTTTGTTTTCATGACAGCATCAGAAAATCGTGTCTTCCCTTTGAAAACAGATGCCAGATCATGGCCCGGGCCGACATCGTCCCTCCCGGCCCATGCAGTGCTGCATCCCTGGGGGTCGCAGTCGATGAGCAGTACTTTTTTTTCATATAATGCCAGACAGGCGGCAAGATTGACTGCTATGACGCTCTTGCCGGTACCGCCTTTCTGCCCTGATATTGTCAACACATTGGCCATAATTCTTCACTTGTAGCACAATCTAAAAAAATATCAATCCCCAGATCAATATTTACACGACATTTACCTGGTTGAAAAAAACAGGTCGATATATAATAATACAGGCTGGTTCAAAATTTTATCACAGGAGGCCCCTTGGCCAATATTTCCATCACCCTGGAAGGCATTCACCAGGCAGCCGCGAATCTTAACTACCGGCCCGGCTCCATCAAGCAGAAAACCCTGGCAGCCATCCTTTCATTTTATACCACTGAAGATGCCCTTGATTCCCTGGATCATATCGATACAGACACCCTGGTCAAAACTGTCTGGGATGTGGGGGCGGGTACAGCAAAAATCATTTCCAAAAGAAGAAATTTTTTCAGTCTCAGATCCGCCATAAATGCTGATCTCAAAAAGTTGTCCGCCAAAGACAAAAATCCGGAAAACATCATTATCACTGATGCCAATATCTTTGACATGACAGAGGATGCCAAAAACAACCTGCTGTCTTCTTTCAGCAATGCCATCAAAACCGGGGATGTGGATCTGCAGCAGGCAACAGACATTCTCAAGGTCCTCAGCGATTTTCTGGATGAATTTGAAACAGATGAAAAAACCGATGCTTCCCTGGATATCATCGAACAAATAAAAAACCTTCTTGCGCGCATTTCCCGGGAAATACCGCCAGATGACACTGACACACCGGACAGTGAAGACGATACCGAAGAAATCTTGCTGGAAGATGATGAAGAGCTCGAAGAAGTTGATGAACTCAGTGATGAAGAAATCGAAGAAGTTGATGAAGAAATCCAGGAGCCTGACCAAACAGAAGATGATGCGCAACCCGCTGAACTGGATGAGAATGAGGAACTGGTCGAAGAAGAGGAACTGGATGAAGACACCGAAGAAATCGTGCTGGAAGATGATGAAGAACTTGATGAAGTTGATGAACTCAGTGAGGAAGAAATCGAAGAAATTGATGAAGAAATCCAGGAGCCTGACCAAACAGAAGATGATGCGCAACCCGCTGAACTGGATGAGGATGAGGAACTGGTCGAAGAAGAGGAACTGGATGAAGACACCGAAGAAATCTTGCTGGAAGATGATGAAGATTTGGAAGAAGTTGATGAACTCACTGATGAAGAAATCCAGGCCCTGGAAGATTTCAGGCAGAAACAGGCCCTGGCTGAAGAATTTGATGACACCCTGGGGGAAAGAGAAAAAAAATTCAATGCCTATGTCAAGGTTCCCGGCGGCATCTATACCGTGGGCACAAAAAAAAGCGAACCCTCCGGTCTGAAACTGCAGCAGTTTGACATGCCTGAGGTCTATATCGGCCGGTATCCGGTCACCAATGCCCTGTTTGAAATTTTCATCGATAAAACCGGGTACCGGACCACTGCGGAAAAAACCGGTTCTGGCACGGTATTTTTTTCCCGGTACAAACGCGATGGCAACCAGGCATCATGGCACAAAAGCGGGGGTTCCAGGCAGGTAAATGGGGCCTGCTGGTACCAGCCCCACGGACCCGGATCTTCTTTGCACAAAAAACGCAACCACCCTGTGGTGCAGGTCAGCGTGGAAGATGC
>JAABUD010000041.1 GCA_011389555.1 Desulfotignum sp.
GGCCACAGTGAAGATATCCTTGTCACCCCTGCCGGACTGGTTGATGATGATGATCTGGTCTCCGGACAGGGTTGGCGCTTCCCGGAACGCCCCGGCAAAGGCG
Organism: Desulfotignum sp.; assembly: GCA_011389555.1. Lineage (GTDB taxonomy): Bacteria > Desulfobacterota > Desulfobacteria > Desulfobacterales > Desulfobacteraceae > Desulfotignum. The sequence continues at coordinate 104 of JAABUD010000041.1, forward strand.
TGGGCCGATTCCAGGGCCGGGATGATGCCTTCGGTTTTCATGGTCCGTTTCAGTGCATCCACCACTTCCGCATCCGTGGCGCTTTCAAACCGGGCGGTTCCGGTTTCATGCATGTGGGCCAGAATCGGGGACACCCCCACGTAATCCAGGCCCGCGGAAATGGAATGGGTTTCTTTCATCTGCCCGTCATCATCCTGGAGAAAAACGGTTTTGTATCCCTGGGCAATGCCGGAAGCGGCATCCTTGGAAGACAGACGGGCCGCATGCTGTCCGGAATGGATGCCTTTGCCGCCGGCTTCCACCCCCACCAGTTCCACGGGATCATCCAGAAAACCGGAAAACAGGCCCATGGCATTGGATCCGCCGCCCACACAGGCATACACCCGGTCCGGGAGCCGGCCTTCCCGGTCCAGGATCTGCTGCCGGGCCTCGATGCCGATGATGGACTGGAACCAGGTGACCATTTCCGGAAATGGATGGGGGCCGCAGGCCGTGCCCAGCACATAGTGGGTGGTGTCCATATTTGTCACCCAGTCCCGGAACGCCTGGTTGATGGCGTCTTTCAAAATTTTCGTGCCGTCGGTCACCGGCACCACCGTGGCCCCGAGCTGCTCCATCCAGAACACGTTGGGCCGCTGGCGCATCACATCTTTTTCCCCCATGTAAATGGTGCAGTCGAATCCGAATCTGGCGGCCATGGTGGCGCAGGCCACCCCGTGCTGGCCGGCCCCGGTTTCCGCGATCACCCGGGTTTTGCCCATTTTTTCCACTAACAGCCCCTGGCCCATGACATTGTTGGCCTTGTGGGCCCCGGTGTGGTTCAGGTCTTCGCGCTTGATATAGATTTTTGCGCCGCCGAAATGCCGGGTCAGATTGGCGGCAAAGGTCAACGGCGTGGGCCGGCCGGAATATTCGGCCATCAGGGATTCATACTGCTTTCGAAAGCCGGGATCGGTTTTGGCCGATTCAAAGGCGGATGCCAGTTCGTCAAATGTGGGAATCAGGATTTCAGGCAGAAACGCGCCGCCGAAACCCCCGTAATAACCGCGGTGTTTCATGATAAAAAGATCCTTGGTGCAACAGGTTGATGAAAAAGGGTCATGACAGGTTCCCGATGGTCTGGGAGAAAGCGAACCGGTCGGTCCGGCAGTACAGCGCGGCATACACGGCTCTGGGCGCATCCGGAAAATCGAGTTCCCGGAAAACGGTCAATATCGGTACGTTGGGTTTCAAGCCCAACAGGTGGGCCGTTGACGAATCCGGTACTGCCACGGTAAAGACCTGGGTGCCGTTTTCCGGGGCCAGGTGATACTTTTCGGCCACGGTCCGGGACAGCGACTCCGTGCCGAGATCCACCCGGTCCAGCCCCCGGAACAGTTCCGGATCCAAAAAAATATCTTCCTTGAGAACCGGGGTGTTCTGGGCCCGGATCAGCCGGGACAGAAAATATGCCGATGCATCGTTGAATGGATTGTCCGGCTGACCGTTCACGGACTGGCGTGTCACCGGGGTGACAATGGTTTTTTCAATCTCGATGCCCCGGGTGAAAAATGCCTGGGAAGTGCCGGCCAGGGAAAACAGATCCACTTTGGGCGCGGGTGACTGAACAAAGGTACCGGATCCGCGTCTGCGCTGGATCAGTTTTTTGTGTGCCAGCATGTCCATGGCCTGGCGGACCGTGGGGCGGCCGATGTGGTATTGCCGGGCCAGGGCGGTTTCCGATGGAATGGCCTGACCGGGGGGGTATTCCCCGGATCGGATCCGGTCAGAAATAATCTCTGCCAGCTGGTGGTACAGCGGCACGGGGGAGCTGGGATTGAGCATGGTGTCCTCATCTCGGTTCATGGATTTGAGGACACCCTAAAAAATATCTGTTAAGTTGTCAAGACATATTTACAGATTACTCGATCAATACTTTTTCCAGCCGGTCCACCAGGAAATCCATTTCCTCTTCATTGATCACCAAAGGCGGGGAGATGCGGATGGTATGTCCGTGGCTGTCATTGACCACCAGGCCCAGCTTCAGCAGTTTGCGGCAGAAATCCATGGCATTGCCGTCTTTGACTTCGATGCCGATGAACAGGCCTTTGCCCCGGACCTCTTTGACATGGAGGGACCGATCGGCAATCTCCTGGATCCTTTTTTTGAGAATCTCCCCTTTTTGCGCGGACTGTTCTGCCAGGTTTTCTTCTTCAAACACTTTGAGGGATGCGGTCCCGGCCACGCAGGCCAGGGGATACCCCCCGAATGTGGACCCGTCCGATCCCTTGGAAAACACCATGTCCATGAGTTTCGTATTGGTGATGAACGCGGACAAAGGTACCAGGCCCCCGGACAGGGCTTTTCCCAGGATCACGCCGTCCGGCACGATGTTTTCATGCTCAAAACAGAATTTTTTGCCGGTCCGGCCCATGCCCACCTGGATTTCATCCGCCATCAGCAGCAGATCGTTTTCATCACACAGCTGGCGAAGCCCTGCCAGAAATCCTTTGGGCGGAATGATCATGCCCCCTTCTCCCTGGAAGGGTTCCACCAGGATGCCGCAGGTGTTGGGGGTGATGGCGTTTTTCACGGCCTCGATACTGCCGAATTCCACGGACACGAATCCCGGGGTCAGCGGTCCGAACCCTTCTTTATATTTTTTTGAGGAGGAAAAAGAGACCACGGAAATGGTCCGGCCGTGGAAGTTGTTGTTGAACACGATGATCTCCTGTTTTCCGTCCGGGATGCCTTTCTGCTTGAACCCGTAATACCGCATGGTCTTGATGGCGGTTTCCACGGATTCCACGCCCCCGTTTTTGGGCAGCACCTTGTTGCCGTGATTCCCGAACCGGGGTGCCATCTGGGGAGCGAACCGGGCCGCCTCCGACAGAAAAACGCCCAGCGGATCCGTAAACACCACATTGGACAGCACAGACGCGTAATGGCCGTTCAGCGCATCCATGACCGCACCCGTGATGGCCGGGTGATGATGGCCGGGATTGGCTGCGGAATAGGCAGCCAGGCAGTCCAGGTATTTGTTGCCTTTGTCATCCGTGAGCCAGCAGCCTCTGGCGTGCCGGACCACCACTTGAATGCGTTCATAATGGTGGGCACCGAAATCATTTTCCATATGAAAGATGGCATCGTCGGTTTTATCGGAAAAACCGGTGAAATCCTGTAGTTTTTTCATGGGGGTCATGGCGGTCTCCTTAGTTGTCTGTTTTGATGAGTTGATATAATTGTTTTTCTTCGCGGGTCAGTCCCAGGTGCCGGTCCAGGGTTTTTTCCAGAAAACAGTGGTAGAAATCATGTCTGAGGCTGTCTCTGTTGGCGATCACAAACCAGGGATTCCGGGTCCAGTTGATGGGGGACTGATCTTCGTTGTTCACTTCAAAAATGCCCACCAGGGCCTCGTTTTTGTCGGTGATAATGTCAAAAGACCGGCCCCCGATGGTTTTGATGAGGTTCTGGTGGTCCGGATGGGTGACCTGAACGGGAAATCGTTTCGGGATATCGCCCATGGCGATGTAACGGATGGCCACCCCTTTTTTCTGTGCGTTGATCAGGTCTCTGGACAGATGACGGTCGGCTTCGGGAAACAACCGGGCGTATATCTCTTTGCTGGCTCCCTGAATCATGTGCCGCGCCTTTTCCATGACATTGTCATACCCGGTCAAAGTCCAGATGAATTCCAGGTCATCTTTCCGGTTCGCCCGGGCGATTTCGGCTTCAAACGCCTGGATGTTGGATTCAAAGTCCCGCCGCAGCCGGCGCACCAGTTCATCCACGGGCAGCGGGGCATACTGGCCCGTGTTGACCTCGATGACAAACCCTTTGGCGGCCAGGCTTCGCAGCACATCGTAAATCCGGGACCTGGCAATCCCGGATAGTTTGCTGATCTGGGACCCGTTGGCCGGATGGTTCCCCACCAGGGCCATATAGCAGGCGGCTTCGTATTGGGAAAATCCCAGATCCCTGAGTTTGGTTTTGTTTTTCAATGGCCGGTTCCTACACTGATTTTATGAAATTCAATTAAAGTTGCTACCTTAATAGCAACATATAGAAAGTCGTGTTCAGTTGTCAAGTGTTTTATGAATACGAACATTCCGGAAAAACCGTCAGAACGGGTCGCTTTTTTTCACTGTGATGGACAGGGAGTTGCAATAATGCATGTATCGGTTACCGGAAACAGGGTGGCGTTCTATAACGTTACAATCCGGCGGCCATGTCACGACAATCAGGTCAAATGGGCATCCATGAAAACAATCAATCTATGAAAACAGGGTCAACGCAGGCAGCCACGTTTGATTGACATTGTTTTATCCGATCTGGCATGAAACCTGCATTAAATTATTCCCGGTGTTCAGATCAAGTAATGGCATTTACTACCTCCATCATCTGACCCACGGCCGGGAACCCGGAACCGCTTGATACCGCCAGGAGCGGTTCCGGGTTCCCGACCCATACACTCAAATCAAGGGAGATTGGAATGACACAGTCCTTTTCAGATACGGCCATCGTGGCATGCGGCACCCTGCGCCCGGAAATCGAATTTCTGGCAGCGGAAAATTTTCTGGATACCGACCATATTTATTATACCACCCCCGGCCTGCACCAGGATATCCGGGAACTGGAACATCAGCTGGGCAAAACCATTGAAAAGGCCCGGTCCCGGGCAGACGGTGTGATTGTGGTGTACGGAGGAAAATACTGCTATGTCAATCCGGATGACCCCACCCGGCTGATGGCCAACGTGATTTCCGAATATGGACCCGACGTGGTCCGTGTCCAGGCCAGTCACTGTATGGGGATGCTGGCCAGTCAGGATGAGATGGACAACATTGTCCAGGAAATCGCCGGCGGAGAACCGGTCTGGTTCATGACCCCGGGTTGGGTAAAGTTCCGGAAACTGGTGTTCAAGGGCTGGGACAAGGGCATTGCCAACGAGAATTTTCCCCGGCATACGGGCGGGGCCGTGGTGCTGGACGGCATCGGGTTCATGGATGACTATATGGAAAAGGATCCGGAAGGGTTTCTGGAATACTGCGACTGGATGGGCATCCCCATGCAGGGCTGTCCCATCACCCTGGACCGGTTCAAAGCCCTGTTGACTGATCAGTTGACGGTGTTAAAAGAAAAACGGGCATCTGGTTGAAATCATTTGCAACTCCTGAGATCCTGATTATAGTATGTTGATGTAAGAGTTGAATACGGATACGCGACAGGCAAAGGAGTGATGCCCATGACCATGGAAATTTCATTTCCCGGCAATAAAAAAGTCAACGCCCATTACAAGGGATTTACCATTGAAACAGACCAGGCAAAAGCAGAAGGGGGAGACGGAAGTGCGCCCGAGCCCTTTGACCTGTTTCTCTCATCCATGGGAACCTGTGCCGGCATTTATGTGGTGTATTTTTGTGAAGAAAGAAACATCGATATCACGGGCATGAAAATGTCTTTGACCTTTGACAGAAACGAACAGACCCATTTGATCGAAAAAGTAAATATTCAGATCAGCCTGCCCCCGGGGTTTCCCAAAAAATACAAATCCGCGATTGTCAAAACCGCGGGGTTGTGCACGGTGAAACGCAATATTTTACACCCGCCCGAGTTTCATATCACCGCAGATATCCAGGACGTATAATCTTCTGACACGGCCTGGGCTGACAGAGCCTGGACTGACACGGCAAGGGTCCGGGACCCCGGGTCATACCGACAATTCCCGTGTCAGATCGATGCCGTATTTTTTCATGCGGTTCCATACCGTGACCCGGGAGATGTCCAGGAGCCGGGCCGCCTGGGTCTGGTTGCCCCGGGTCTGTTTCAGGGCCTGGATCAGGGCGGTTTTTTCATCGGTTTTCCCGGGCGGTTCTTCTCTGTCTCTGACGGCATCGGACGGCTGGAGCACGGGATAGTCGACCGCCAGGTGGCGGGGGAGATGGTGCCGTCCGATGGTCGCCTGGTCCGCCACCACAAAGGCGTATTCCATGGCGTTTTTCAGCTCCCGGACATTGCCCGGCCATGCATAGTCCATGAACAGCGCCATGGTCGGATTGTCCAGGCCCTGGATCGCTTTGCCGGTTTTTTCGTTGAGGCGCCGGAGAAAGGTGTTGACCAGCAAAGGAATGTCCTGTTTTCTTTCGCGCAGCGGCGGCAGATGAATGGGAATGACATTGATCCTGAAAAACAGGTCCTGCC
>JAABUD010000042.1 GCA_011389555.1 Desulfotignum sp.
TCCTTATAATCCCATCAGGTATTAACACCCAAGTTTTGACATATTGTACCGGTTCAATCAAGCCGGATACCGGGTGTACCGGGTTGATGAACCGGGTTCTGCGGCATGTAACCTGAATTTAATAAGGAGTCACATCCATGATAAAAAATGTGCTGGCTACCCGCACGGGTATCATTGTGGTGGGGGCGGTAATCGGCATTTTGGCCCCGTTGCTTCAGAAACTGGGCAACCCCGGAAACATGGGCATCTGCGTGGCCTGTTTTGAAAGGGATATCTCCGGTGCTTTTGGATTTCACCGGGCCGCGGTGGTGCAGTATCTGCGGCCTGAGATCATTGGCTTTGTGTTAGGCTCACTGGCGGCTGCCCTTGCGTTCAAGGATTTTCGTCCCAGGACCGGGTCTGCCCCGTTTGTGAGATTTGTGCTGGGGGTGTTTGCCATGATCGGCGCCCTGGTGTTTCTGGGGTGTCCCTGGCGGGCCCTGCTCCGGCTGGCCGGCGGGGACCTGAATGCGGTGCTGGGACTGGCCGGTCTGGTTTTCGGCATCTGGCTGGGCACCTTGTTTTTGAAAAACGGATACAACCTGGGGCGGACCCAGAAAACCCATGCAGCGGCCGGACTGCTCATGCCCGTGGTGATGGCGGGATTTCTGGTGTTGATGCTGCTATTTCCCCAGGTGGAAGGAGAGCCCAAAAACGATATTCTGTTTTACAGTATCAAAGGACCGGGCGCCATGCACGCACCGCTGCTCATTGCCATTGGTGCCGGCCTGTTGATCGGATTTCTGGCCCAGCGCAGCCGGTTCTGCACCATGGGGGCGTTCAGGGATTTTGTACTGTTCCGCCAGATGCACCTGCTCACCGGTGTCATCACCCTGCTGGTGGTGGCAGGCATCTTCAATCTCATTTTTGGCCAGTTTGCCATGGGGTTTGAAAAACAACCGGTGGCCCACACCCAGCACCTGTGGAATTTTGCCGGCATGGCCCTGGCCGGTCTGGCATTTGCCCTGGCAGGGGGATGCCCCGGGCGCCAGCTGTTCATGGCAGGTGAGGGAGACGGGGATGCTGCCATATTTGTATTCGGTATGATTGTCGGGGCAGGTTTTGCCCACAATTTCAGTCTGGCCAGCTCGCCTGCCGGGGTGGGACCCCACGGGATCGCAGCGGTCATTATCGGATTTGCCGTCTGTCTGGCTATTGGCTTTACAATGCGCAAAAAATAATCAAGGAGACATGATCATGACAAAAACCGTTGATGCCAGGGGCCTGTCCTGCCCCCAGCCCGTTCTCATGTTCCTGGAGGCGGTCAAATCACCTGAAGATACACAGTTTGAGGTGCTGGTGGACACGGAGGCTTCCAGGGAAAATGTATCCCGGGCCGCTGAAAGCCGGAACTGCCGGGTGACGGATATCCAGGAGACAGGGGATGAATATCATCTGACCATTGTCAGAAAAACGTAACATAATCCAAGGTGGGCCGGTTTGTTCAATTTTTTTAAAAAAACACTTGCCAGGCAGGATGCAGGGCGAAACAAGGACAGGTTACAGTCGGATCACGGTATTCTGGTGTTTGAAAATACCAGTGAGGTGATCCAGGCGGAAAGACTGCTCAAAACCAGCGGCTGGGATGTGCGGGTCATGGGTCCGCCCCCGGAGATCCAGACCGGGTGCGACCTGGTGATCCTGTTTCCCCTGATCGAACAACTGGAGATTGTCCGGCTGCTCGCATCCCGGTCCAATGCACCGCTCCAGGTGGTGCCGGTGACCGATCCGCTGCTGGAACCGGTGAGCCTGTTCCAGGTAAAGGATTTTGGCGATTATCTCATGGTCCGGGCCGCCAACATGAAAATCACCGTTGACAAACAGACCCGGATCATCGTCAATGTGTCCGGCGGCGGATGTCCGGATGTACCCTGGCTGGCGGGTGAAATGGTGGGAAAACCACTGGCCGAGGCACCGGATCCCCTGGAAATCGGCCATACCCTTTGCGGATATGCTTTAGGGTTGGCGTACAAGGAGATGAAAAACCAATGCTTGCCATAGCAGGAACAGTACCGGATAATGCATTCGGCCTGGCTGAGGGACGGGTATCTCTGGCAGCAGACCATCTTTGTCTGAACGGGAAAACCATCCCGGTGAACCGGGGGACACCCGCCCTTTTAGGGGCGGCGATCCAGACCCTGACGGTGTTCGGTCAAGACCATGTCACCGGATTTCTTGCCGGGGATACCGGACCCGGGCGCGGCAGCAGGCAATTGTATGAATACCTGGTCAACACCCCTTCCCTGTCGGACATCCACACCCTGGTGTTTCATTATCTGCAGCCGGACACCGACTGGCACAACCGGGTGATGTTCAAACTTCAGGACATGAAAAAAAAACCGGTTTTAATTGCAGATGCCGGATTCATGTATGCCGCCAAAATGAGCGGTGCCGCCCCTTCTTATGACCTGTTCACGCCGGATGCCGGAGAACTGGCGTTTCTGGCAGATGAAAACGCACCCCATCCGTTTTACACCCGGGGATTTATCCTGCACACGGACAATCCGGTCATGGACCTGGTACACCGGGCCTATGCCCATGACAACGCGGCCCGGTATCTGCTGGTGAAAGGCGAGGTGGATTATGTCATGCACAGGGAGGGGGAGCTGTTTCGTGTGGCCGGACCATCCCATGAAGCCATGGAAGCCATCGGCGGCACCGGTGATACCCTGACCGGCATTGTTGCCGCCCTGATCAGCACCGGAATGGGTATCCCGGAAGCCGCATTCACTGCAGCCAGAGCGAACCGGGTTGCAGGTCAATTCACGACCCCGACCCCGGCCACCCGGATCACGGATATTATCCGGCAGATCTCCCGGGCCGTTGACTTTGTTCTGAATGAGATCAAGCAGTAACCGCATTATTCTAACCCTGCTCAGCTGCCATTTTATTTCTGTTCAGCCTTCAGGAGTATGCCCCATCGACGCCGGCGACAATGCAAAAAAAAGATTAATCACTTATACTATCTGCACAATACAAAGGCATGAATGTCAGTTTCTGCTCCGGCAATTCTTTGAAGGTTCCGCTGTAAAGCACAATTCCCTTCGGGCAATTTGTGTATTTTTCCAGCATAAGATGAAGGCTTTTCAAACTTCCGCCTGGGCCTGATTTCACTTCTACGGGATAAATCGTTCCCTGACTTACCGCCAGAAAGTCCACTTCGGCACTGCTGCTCCGGGCATCCCTTGCCCAGTAATAAAGCCCGGAGCCATTCTTGGCCAGCAGTTCCTGGGCGACAAACTGTTCTGCAAGGATGCCGCGATACATGGCCAGAAGATTTTCCTGTCTTAATTCCAATTCCACAGGAACCTGACAGATGCGCTGTAATAAACCGATATCCAGCATGACGGCTTTGAATTTCTTCTGATTGGCTGTCGCACCCAAAGGCAGTCCGGACGGATCGCAGGCCGGAATTTTGTGAATAATCTTTGCCTTCACCAACAGATCGAATGCTTTATGATTCATCTGCCCTGAATGTCCCGCATTGAGGCGGGTATATTTCAACTGCGCACCGATACTTTTGGCGACATTCAGAAAAACCGCATCAAGGCAGGTTATATCAATTTTCGGCGTATATTTGGAAAAGTCATCGCGGTATGAATCAAGAATTTCCGATTGGACTGTAAATGCTTCGATCATCGAGTTGGATTCACGGAAAATCTTGATACATTCAGGCATACCGCCGACAAAAAAGTAGCTTTTCAATTCATTCAGGATCTTTTTCTGGATTTTTGGGTCAACCTCAGACGGAGATTTGTGTATAAATTCCGCCATCGGTTCCTTGCCCATAGCAATGAGATATTCATAAAATGTCATGGGATGCATGGTCAGATACTGCACCCGTCCGACCGGGATGGATATTTCACCAAAAGCAAACTCCAGCAGGGATCCGGCGGCAATTACATGCAGTTCGGGCATCTGCTCGTAAAAATACCGCAGGGCTATGATGGCGCGCGGGCAGGCCTGGATCTCATCGAAGAACAGCAGTGTTTTGCCGGGAATAATTCTACCGGCTTCCAATTCCAGATAGACCAGGATCGGTTTAGGATCAAGATTGCCCTCGAAGTAAGCATGGATATCACGCCGTTTTTCAAGATCGATTTTGACAAAGCTGTCAAACTGTCTGGCCAGAACGTTTTCAACCAGCCAGGTCTTTCCAACCTGACGCGCCCCCCGAATGATAAGGGGTTTGCGCCGTGAAGCATCTTTCCATTCGAGAACCTGTTTTTCAGCCAGCCGTTTCATAAACGCAGACTCCTTGCCATTATCAAGATCAGGTACTAATTTTAACATTTTAACATAGAAAGTCAAGGTTGTTATTTGTATATTAACGTAAAAACTCAAGGAAGTAAAATTTTCACGTATAATAAGGTGTGCTCTGCTGGAAGAGTATGGTTGGAATTATGCTGCTTTGTGCAGAATAATTTTTATATACTTCGAAAATAGCTCGAAGTCTTTGTCTGTAGTGAATATTGAAAATTTGTTTCTGCTGGCCATGGCGCAAATCAAAAAATCAGTATTTGAGCCTTGTATTCCTTTTGAGCGGCAGCGATTAAAATACTTCGCGGCAGTAACATAATCTTCGGTGACGGCTGGGAGATCGGGAAAGCTTTCAAGATGTTTTTGAAGTTTGTTGAACTGCGCTTCACTGCGAATACCTGACAGAATCTCCTGCCGTATGGCTCCAATCATTTGTATGCGATGATCCTGAATCATGCGCCGTAATTCATGGACTGTGTTATTGGATTCCGGCTTGTCACGCCTTAATGCCAAGGACCATACACTGGTATCAACTATGACCTTCAAGAATGACGTCTCTGCTCTTTATAATCATATTCCGGATCGTATTCCACAGTCCCAAACATCGAGAGTATTTTTTCTTGCTCTAAATTTTGTATATATTCAATTAAAGCTTTTGAGACTGCGGCCTTTTTTGTTTTATGGCCTCCGACCCTGACCGCCTTTTGAATAAGTTTGTCATCAATTTGTAAGTTCGTCGCCATAACGATCACCTCCTTTAAGTTCACACACGATATTACACATAAATTTGTGTGAATTCAAGATAATATTTAGATTCCAACCAGTCAAGTATGACGGGCACAAGAAACATGAAAGCCACCAGCCGTCAGTACCTCTCTCAGCTTTGCCTTCCACACCGGAGATGTGGACAATTACGCCCTTTTCGGCATGGCGGTCGCCATGATCACCGTCCAGGTCATCCTTGAACAGGCGGCCCTGCGAATTATATTCCGGTGTAAAAAATAAGAAAGGTGAAAGAATCCATGAATGCCTGGGCTTGGGTATATATACCTCTTGATTTTCCTGTCTGTCAACGTGTAGATATGAACAGGTAACGTGAACACGCGTAACAAAAAAAGGAAAAGGAAAGATGGCAGCATTGCCAAATTCGGCAAATGCCGATTTATCCCGAGGCTTTACCGTTGCACAGGTGGCGCAAAAGCACGGCTGGCCTGATCCCATGGTCTGGTCAATGGCCCTGGAAGGCAAAAATGATCAGGACCGGTTCAAGGCACTTGGCTGGGGACTCAGGACCTGGGAACGCCGGCTTCCCGGCATCGACCCGGAAAACCGGTGCAGATTGAAAGTTCCACTTGCAATCTGCACTTTTTTAGGGTAATGATCTTTATATGACACTGATAGATCGCACCATCGAACCGGTATTGCACACCTTGGCAGGAAAATACCCGGTCATCACCATCACCGGCCCGAGACAGAGCGGGAAGACCACCCTGTGCCGGAAGGTGTTTTCCGAAAAACCCTATGCCAATCTGGAATCTCCGGATATCCGGCAGTTTGCCATGGATGATCCGCGGGGATTTCTTGCCCAGTATCCGGATGGGGCGGTTTTAGATGAAATCCAGCGGGCCCCCGATCTTGTTTCCTATATCCAGCCAATGGTGGACGAGGATCACCGGGACGGCCTCTTCATCCTCACCGGCAGCCAGCAGTTTGCGGTGAGTCATGCCGTCAATCAATCACTGGCCGGCCGCACCGCCCTGATAAAACTGCTGCCTTTTACCATGGCGGAGCTGCAAACCGCTGTACCCCTGCCCCCGGTGGACCATCTGATCCTTCATGGTTTCTACCCCCGCATATGGGATAAGCAGCTGGATCCGGTCCAGGTCTTAGGTGATTATTTTGAAACCTACATCGAACGGGATGTAAGACAGCTTGCAGCCATAAAAGATCTGCACCTGTTCCAGCGCTTTGTCCGGTT
>JAABUD010000043.1 GCA_011389555.1 Desulfotignum sp.
ATGAAGCAGACAGCAAATCTATTGTTTGAAGCCCGAATGCTCAAGGACCTGAAGCGGTCCGGTTACGCCTTTCTGGGAAACGGAGCGGAAAGTATTGCAGAACACTGTTTCACCATGGCATTCATCTGCTGGGTCATGGCCCGGATGGTGCCCGGGGTGGATGGGGAACGGCTGACCGCCATGGCCCTGGTTCATGATCTGGCTGAAGCCAGAACCGGGGATTTCAATTATGTCCAGAAAAAATATGCCCGGGTGGATGAGGCGGCGGCCTTGTCCCATCTGGTCCGGGACCTGCCCTTTGGCCCGGACATCATCGGCCTGGTGGCGGAATTCAATGCCGGTGAAACCCGGGAGGCAAGGCTGGCAAAAGATGCGGATCAGCTGTCGTTCATCCTGGAATTGAAAAAACTCAAAGATACCGGGGCCGCGTTTCCGGACCGATGGCTGGAAGTGATCGGGGAACGCCTGAAAACCGACACCGGAAAGCAGATGGCCGCCGACATCCTGGAATCCCGGTGGGACAACTGGTGGTTGAACGGGTATACGGAATAGACCGGGTATCCGGGCGGTGGGACTGAAAAACAGGGACGTCAGAACCCTCGTTTCCGGATGTGATCCCCGACAATGCGCACCAGGTCCGCATGGGGCACCGATGGCACCATGCCGGAGCAGGCCGATGCCATGGCATCCCAGTTTTCAGGGTGGGTCACCACGGTCTTGAGAAACGGCCAGGCCCGGCACATCCGGGGTTTCACCGGATGAACGGTGCATTGCTTTTCTTCATCAAAAAAGATGCAGCGCTCATCCGATCCCTGGGTCAGCACCGGACCGGCACCCGTCATGTCACAATACCGGGGGATAAACCTATCCGGATCGGCCTGGATATACGTGCTGATGCGCACAATATCTTCAGGTGTCACATAGGTGCCCCCGAACCCGATGCAGCACTGTCCGCACATCTTGCATTGAAAAATATCATCCACGGTCCGGTATTCAGACGTCATATCGTTTTTCCATGGCTTTTTGCAGGGTCAAGGGATCCACATACTGAAGATCGCCTCCCATGGGAACCCCGGAGGCGATCCGGGTAAGGGTCACGCCCCGGGATTTGAGGCGGTCATGGATGTAGGCGGCCGTGGCTTCCCCTTCCACGTTGGTCCGGGTGGCAATGATGATCTCCCGGATCCGGCGGGGATCGGCACGGGTGAAAAGCTCGCGCAAACGGATATCATCGGGCCCGATCCCGTCAATGGGAGACAATGCCCCGCCCAGCACATGGTAACCGCCTGTAAACGATCTGGATTTTTCAATGGCGGCCAGGTCGGCCGGATTTTCCACCACGCAGATCACACCGGAGTCCCGGGAGGGATCTGAACAGATCCGGCAGGTTTCCTGGTCGCTGAGGGAAAAACAGGTGGCACAGACCCGCACGGACCGTTTGAGTTCGATGATGTCGGCTGCCAGGGCCGACGCGTCCTGATCCGGTGCGTGGAGCAGGTGAAGGGCCAGTCGCTCCGCAGTTTTCCGGCCGATTCCCGGCAGTGTGGAAAAACTGGAGATCAGCTTGAGAATGGCATCCGGATAATGGGTCACGGATGTTACAGACCCGGGATGTTCATTCCGCCGGTGAGCTTGTTCATCTCAGCGGACACCATTTCCTGGGCTTTTTTCAATGCATCGTTCACCGCAGCCATGACCAGGTCCTGGAGCATTTCCACGTCTTCGGGATCCACCACCTCTTTTTCCAGAAAAATGGCTTCGATCTTCTGCCCGCCGTTGGCCACCACCTTGACCATCCCCCCGCCGGATGTGGCTTCCACGGTTTTGGACGACAGCTCTTCCTGGGTCTGGAGCATTTTTTTCTGCAGTTTCTGGGCCTGTTTCATCATATTGTTCATATTTTTCATCATCACTCTCCTGAGTCGTTGTTACATATTGATAATTTCACCATTGAAAATGTCACGGGCGCTTTGCACCAGCGGGTGATTGACCGCGGTCTGCATGGCCCTGGTTTCTTTGGCTTTCTCTGTGGTCCGGGCAAAAGGACGGGTCCGGGATGACACATGGATTTTCAGTGCTTTCCCCAAAAATTGCCGGCAACGTGTTTCAACTTCCCCCTGTTTGTCTTTGAGCCGGTTTCGATCGAACCGGGTGCAATCCGACAGGTGCAGTTCCAGCGTATCTTCGGTTTCCGAGGCGATCTGTCCCCGGGACAGCAGCACATGCATGAACGGCATCTGCGTTTCGATCCGGGTCAAAAACCCCTCCCAGGTCCGGGGGGGATCCGGTGGGGGCGGGGGGTCCGACGGGCCGGGGGAAGGGGCCACAGTGGTTTCCCGGATCTGGTCCAGCGCGGGGGACGGTGCGGCCGGAGTCGTATCATAGGCCGGCGGGGGGGACGGCCCCGGGGCAAGAGGGGGTGGCGGCGCACCCGCCGCCGGGGAAGGGCGGCTCTCGGGGGTGTTGTCCGGCTGCTTTTCTCCTGACGTCATCTGCTGTGCCAGGAGATCCAGCTGCGCGATGATCCGGTCGATGGATGCCCCGGACCGCACCTGGACCAGCTTGAACAGAACCGTTTCAATGGCAATGCGGGTATGGGCGGTGCGTTTGACCATGTCTTCATCGGTCAGCAGAACCTGTAGCAGCTGCCCCAGATATTCTTCGGGCAACTGCGCCACCCGGGTGTGAATCTGCTGTTTTTCACTGGCGGTCAGGTTGACGGCCGGATGATCAGGACCGCATCGTCGGACAATGTTCAAATGCCGGACATACGCGATCAGATCCCCGTAAAATTTTTTCAAGTCCTGGCCGGTATCATTGACCCGGTCCACCACAGAGATCAGGTCGGCCACATTTTTTTCAAACAAAGCACAGCTCAATTCGTGCATGATGCGCCGGTCCAGGACCCCGAGCTTGTCCACGACCCCGGCATAGGAAATGTCTTTTTCGGGCGTGGCGGACAGAATCCGGTCCAGCAGGCTCAAGGCATCACGAACCGAGCCATCGGCTTCCAGCGCGATCAGTTCCAGTCCCTGGGCGTGAACCAAAAACCCCTCTTTGTCGCAGATTTTGGTCAGCAGTTTTGAGATGGCCTCCAGCGGAATCCGGCCCAGATCGTGGCGCTGGCACCGGGACAGGATGGTGGCCGGGATTTTGTGCACTTCCGTGGTGGCAAAGATGAACAGCACATGGTCGGGCGGTTCTTCCAGGGTTTTGAGCAGCGCATTGAACGCGGCCGTGGACAGCATGTGCACTTCATCGATGATATAGATTTTACAACGGGATGCGGCCGGTATATACGTGACGTTTTCCCGCAGATCCCGGATCTGGTCCACGCTGTTGTTGGATGCTCCGTCGATCTCGAATACGTCCGCACTATGGCCGGCAATGATCTGGGTACAGGATTTGCACTGGTTGCACGGGGTCGGGGTCGGGCCGGTGGTACAGTTCATGGCTTTGGCCAGAATCCGGGCAATGGTGGTTTTGCCGGTGCCCCTGGGACCGGTGAACAGAATGGCATGGGCCACCCGATCCTGGTGAATGGCATTCACCAGGGTGGTGGTGACATGTGACTGGCCCACCACATCGTCAAATGTCTGGGGCCGGTATTTGAGTGCTAAAACCTGATACGACATGGTGTCCGAAGGGGGTGTGGCGGAGAGGGAGGGATTCGAACCCTCGGTACCCGGTTAGGATACACACGCTTTCCAGGCGTGCACCTTCAGCCGCTCGGTCACCTCTCCGCAGTCATTAATCCGAGAAAAATAGTCTCTTTTTGTGCCGGTGTCAAGGATTAAACCGCCCGCCGGTTGAAATCACCACTGAAAACAAGCGGAATACGCCCGGGTCGGGGCGCCGTCCGGCCGGTACAGATACAGCGGCGGGCGCCGGAAGGCGGAACCGGCGCCCGCGCCCATAGCGGACTTGAAGGCACTGACAAGGACCCTTTGGGCCGGGTCATTGACACAAAAATGCACATTCCTTATCCAGTCGATCCAGAACCCGGTGTGTTCAAGGGCTGCCGTCAGATCCGCCATGCGGGATGCCGGAAAAATCAGGCACAGCCGCCCGCCTGACCGCAGGAAAAGATGGGCACAAGCCACCAGGGTTTGGATGTCCAGCAAGATTTCATGCCGGGCCACTGCCCGTCCCCGGTCCGGATTCACCCGGCCGGTGGATTTTTTTTGGTATGGGGGGTTGGACACAATAAGGTCCATGGGGGGTGACACATCGGTTACAGACAGGGTCCGGATATCCTGGTGCCGGATGCAGACCCGGTCTGTCATGAGGTTGCGGACCACATTTTTTTGGGCCAGGCCGGCCAGGTCTTTCTGGATTTCGATGCCGGTGATCGTGACATCTGGGTTCCGGCCTGCCAGGATCAAACACAGAATGCCGCACCCGCACCCGATGTCCATGATCCGGTCTTCAGGGGCCGGAAGGATATGGCCGGCCAGAATGACCGGGTCCTGGGAAAACCGGTAACCGGTTTCGGGCTGAAGCAGGGTCAACGGGGGATCGAACAGGGTATCAACTGTATATGCTGCCAATGGTAAACCGGATCTGCTGAACCAGGGAGTGATCCAGCTGCGTATTGATATTGGTGATCATCTGTTTTTCCAGGAATTTGAGCTGATGGATCCATGATGAACTGGATACATGAACAATGAGCACGCCGTCTCTGAAGGAATGGGGCTTGGCGTTCAGGGCGACGGGCTGTCCCACGGCCGTTTCCCAGATATCCCAGATGCGGGTCATTTCCGTGTCTTTGACCGGCCGGTATTTTTCCAGGGCCGTGGCAAGAATGTCACGGATATGAATCAGTTTGCGGTTGTTGGGAGGGGTGGTCATGGGCAGATCCTGTTTGTTTGATGAATATATATATCCTGTTTTTTTTATACCACGGACCCAGGGGGTTGGGTATTGTTTTTTACATTTTGTCCCCCTCCGGTCGGATTCGGTGACCGGGTTCGAAAAATATTGCCTTTTGCGGTTGATAATAATATATTGATTGATTAGTGTACAAGGTTCACATATATTTTATCGTAAACAACAAACAGGAACTCATTATTTATGAATTGGGATTGGGAAAAGCTGAGGGAAAATCAGCAGAAATATGAAAAGAACAGGGGCGGCGGCAGCGGGGGTCCAGGCATGCCCAGGCCGCCGCAGATGGATGAAATTTTAAATAAATTCAAGGGGTTCAAGTTTCCGGGGATCTTCCTTGCCATTATTGTTCTGCTGGTATTGTACCTGGGGTCTTCCACTTTTTTTACCATTGACAGAAGCGAGGTGGGGGTGGTGCAGCGGTTCGGAAAATTTAACCGTACTGTCCAGCCCGGGTTGAATTTTAAACTGCCCTCGGGCATTGAAAAGGTCACAAAGGTGAACATCAGAACCCCTGAAACCGAAGAGTTCGGTGTCAAGGCCCTGGAAGGCACAGGGGCTTACGGAATCGCATCTGAATCATCTTTGATGCTCACCGGGGATCTGAACGTGGCCGTGGTACCCTGGATTGTTCAGTACCGGCGGGCCGACCCCCGGGCCTATCTGTTCAATGTGGAAAATGTCACCTCTTTGCTCAGGAACATGTCCGAAGCCACCATGCGTACCGTGGTGGGAGACCGCAGCATCAATGAGGTGATCACAGAAAGAGCGGAGATCGCCGCGGCTGCCAGGGTGATGCTCCAGGCGGAACTGGATAATGCCAGAGCCGGTATTGCCATTGTGAACATTGAATTGAAAAAGACCAATGTACCTGAACCGGTGCAGGCGTCATTCAATGAAGTGAACCAGGCGATCCAGGAAAAGGAACAGACCATCTACAAGGCCAGAGAAGAATACAACAAAGCGGTTCCCCTGGCCAGAGGCGAGGCCCAGCGGGTGATCAAGGATGCAGAAGGGTATGCCATCGAGCGGGTGAACCGGGCCCAGGGTGATGCCAGCAAATTCATGGCCATTTATGAAGAATATAAACTGGCCGAGGATGTGACGCGCAAGCGGATGTATCTTGAAACCATGCTGGATGTACTGCCCAAAATCGGGGCCAAATATATCATTGATGCGGATCAGAAAAACCTGCTTCCTTTATTGAATATGGGAGATTCCGCATCAACAATCCAGGACAGATTTCTTCAAAAAGGTGAATAATATATGAATGCACAGCAGATAAAAATACTGGGTGTGGCTGTTCTGGTCATACTGGCAGTGGTTGTTTACAATGCCGCCTTTGTGGTGGATGAAACCGAACAGGTGGT
>JAABUD010000044.1 GCA_011389555.1 Desulfotignum sp.
AAAAAGAACTGCGGTTTGCCGTGCGGGAAGGCGGTCGGACCGTGGGTGCCGGCGTCATCGCTGAAATTTTTGAATAAGGGTAAGAAAGAACGCAATTATGCTGAAAACCAAAATTAGAATTCGGCTCAAAGCTTATGACCATAAGCTGCTGGACCAGTCCTCTATGGATATTGTTGATACGGCAAGGAAAACCGGTGCCAGAATCGTGGGGCCGGTTCCCCTTCCCACCCGGATCAACAAGTTTACGGTTTTGCGCTCGCCCCATGTCAATAAAAAGTCACGGGAACAGTTTGAAATTCGAACCCATAAAAGGATGCTGGACATTCTGGAGCCCACACAACAGACGGTGGATGCCTTGATGAAGCTGGATTTATCACCAGGCGTCGATGTGGAAATCAAGTTATAGCTCGATAACAGGAACCAAAAATGAACGGAATAATCGGAAAAAAAATTGGAATGACCAGCGCCTTTGCAGCGGATGGAAGGCTTGTTCCTGTTACCGTTGTACAGGTGGGTCCCTGTGTGGTTACGCAGGTGAAAACACAAGAAACAGACGGGTACACAGCGCTTCAGCTCGGGTTTGATGAAACCCCGGCTGGAAAGCAGAACAAACCCATTTCGGGTCATCTGAAGAAAGCGACAGATAAAGGGTATCGCGTCTTGAAAGAGTTCCGGACCCAGTCGGTGGAAGGTGTGGAACCGGGTTCATTGGTGAATCTGGATATTTTTTCCATCGGTGAAAAAGTGACGGTGAGCGGTACTTCCAAAGGACGCGGTTTTCAGGGCACGATCAAACGCCACGGTTTCAGCCGGGGTCCCGAAACCCATGGTAACAGAAACCACCGTAAACCCGGCTCTATCGGTAACAGTGCATGGCCTGCAAAAGTGATCAAGGGGAAACGCATGCCGGGGCATATGGGGGTTGATAAGGAAACCGTGAAAAATCTGACGGTGGTGGATATCAAGCACAATGACAATCTATTGCTCTTAAAAGGAGCGATTCCAGGACCGAAAACAGGAATTCTCAAGATTTATAAAACCAGTAAATAGGAAATAATAGATTCAACCGACGTTTTACCAACGGTTGAAATATATTGCGGCTATGGGTATTGCAAAAGAATTGCAGTGATGCATAGCTGATCAAAAATTAAGAGGAAGAATATGGCAGCTGTAGATGTATTGAACAGTGCAGGTGAAAAAGTGTCTGAAACCCAGCTTCCTGATGAAATATTCAGCATACCGGTCAAGACAAGTGTTCTTCATGATGTAGTACGGTCCCAGCTCGCCTCCCGGCGGGAAGGGACAGCTGCGTCCAAGACACGGAGTATGATCAAAGGGAGTACCAAAAAGCTTTTCAGACAGAAAGGAACCGGTAATGCCCGGGCCGGAAGTATCAAATCCCCTTTGAGAAAAGGGGGTGGGGTCATTTTTGGACCGTCTCCGAGATCCTACGCGTATAAAGTGCCGAAAAAGGTGAGAAAACTGGCTTTGAAAATGGCTCTGAGCAGCAAATGCGAAGACCGTTCACTTTTTGTCATCGATGATTTCAAACTGGACCGGATCAAGACAAAGCAACTGGCTTCCGTACTGGACGTATTGAAACTGAACAACCTGTTGATCGTATCGGATACACAGGATGATACCTTTCTGGAATTGTCTTCCCGGAATATCCCGCATGTGAAGGTGATAAAAACGGCAGGTCTGAATGTGTACGATATTTTGAAATACAAGCATCTTCTGCTGGTGGAATCCAGCATTCAGAGTATCCAGGGGAGGTTGAGTTGAGATGAAACAATATGACATCATCAGAGGACCTGTGGTGACTGAAAAAACGACCCTTCAAAAGGAATTGAACAATCAGGTGACCCTGCAGGTTGACAAGCGAGCGAATCGCCTTGAAATCAAGGATGCGGTTGAAAAAAACTTCAACACCAAAGTGAAACAGATCAGAACCATTCAGGTCAAGGGGAAAGTCAAGCAGCGGGGCCGGATCATCGGTAAGCGCAAAGATTGGAAAAAAGCTGTTGTGACGCTGATGCCAGGGCAACGAATTGATTTTTTTGAAGGTGTTTAGAGAGGTAAATTTATGTCAACGATTATAAAGGCCAAACCGACATCTCCCGGAAGACGTTCCCAGGAATTTCTTTCTTATGAAGAGATTACCAAGCCGAAACCGGAAAGACGCCTTACCAAAAAGATCAGCAAAAAAGCCGGGCGGAACAATAACGGACGGATGACGAGCAAGCATCGGGGCGGTGGCGCAAAAAAACAATATCGAATGATCGATTTCAAGCGGGACAAGGACGGGATTCCGGCCAAAGTCACTGCGATAGAATATGACCCGAACCGAAGTGCGCGGATTGCGCTGCTGGTGTATGCGGATGGTGAAAAACGCTATATACTGGCACCTTTGGAAGTCAAAGTGGGCGATATTCTGGAAACCGGACCGGATGCGGATATCAAGCCCGGCAACTGCATGCCGCTTGCAAAAATACCCACCGGTACCCGGATCCATAATATCGAACTCAAACAGGACAAAGGCGGACAGATCGTCAGAAGTGCCGGTGCATATGCCCGGCTCATGGCCAAGGAGGGGGATTATGCCCAGGTGCAGCTTCCTTCCGGTGAAGTCCGTATGATTCATGTGAGGTGCAAAGCGACCGTGGGCCGGGTTGGCAATGAAAAACACGGTGACGTCAGTCTGGGTAAGGCCGGCCGGGCAAGATGGCTGGGAAGACGGCCTTCTGTCCGCGGTGTTGCCATGAACCCGGTGGATCATCCCATGGGGGGTGGCGAAGGTCGTTCTTCAGGTGGCCGGCAGCCCTGTACGCCCTGGGGGGTTCCCACCAAAGGCAAGAGAACCAGGAATAACGCGAGGACGGATCAGTATATCGTTAAAAGAAGGGCTAAGAAAAAAAATAGGTGATAAACTATGCCACGATCATTGAAAAAAGGACCATATATTGCGTCTCCGCTTTTGAAAAAAGTCTTGGATGCAAAAAAATCCCACAGCAACAAAGTGATTAAAACATGGTCAAGACGGTCGACCATTTTACCGGAAATGGTCGGCATCACGTTTGCCGTTCATAATGGAAAAAAATTCATTCCTGTTTTTGTTTCAGAAAATATGGTGGGTCACAAACTGGGTGAGTTTTCACCCACGAGAACATTTTGGGGTCATGCCGGAGACAAAAAAGCCAGACGGTAAGTCCAATGGCTCCACTTGATTAAAAGGGATAAGGTGTGACATGGAAGTAAAAGCAAGTACAAAATTCGCAAGAATATCACCGTTCAAGCTTCGCCTGCCCATCAACGAGGTGAAAGGCAAGAGTGCGGAACAGGCGTTGACAACATTGAAATTCATGCCCCTGAAGGCGGCCGGCATTATTCACAAAACGCTGGAATCGGCCGTGGCCAATGCAGCGCACAATAATGAGCTGGACGTCGATAAACTGGTTGTAAAAAACATTATTGTTGATCAGGGACCCTCCCTGAAACGCTTTCGTGCGAGAGCCAGGGGAAGAGCCAGCAGAATTTTAAAACGTACCAGTCATTTAACTGTAATAGTCGCTCAGATCGACTAAGAGGAGGAACTTAGCTTGGGCCAGAAAGTACATCCGACCGGATTAAGATTAGGCATCATCAGGACATGGGATTCCAGATGGTATGCAGACAAAGAGTATGCGGAATTTGTCGAGGAAGATTTCAAAGTTCGAAAATTTCTCAAAAACAAATTGTATCATGCAGGGATCTCTAAAATTGAAATTGAACGGTTTTCCAAGCAGATCCGGCTGAGAGTCTATGCAGCCAGACCCGGTATAATTATCGGTAAAAAGGGATCTGAGATCGCTCTGCTCAAAAAGGAACTTGAAAAAATCCTCAAGCCTGATGTGCTAATCGATATCAAGGAAGTGCGCAGACCTGAAATTGACGCACAGCTGGTCGCTGAAAACATTGCTCAGCAGCTGGAAAGGCGGATTGCATTCAGGCGGGCCATGAAGCGAAGTGTTACCTCTGCAATGCGGTTTGGTGCCAAAGGCATCAAAATTATTTGTTCCGGACGACTGGGGGGGGCGGAAATGGCCAGGACAGAATGGTACAAGGAAGGGCGGATCCCCCTTCACACCCTTCGCGCAGATGTGGAATACGGGTTTATTGAAGCCAAAACCACATATGGAACCATCGGTATCAAGACCTTTATATTCAAAGGTGAGGTGGTAAACCCGGGTGAACAGATGATGGCGACAAATTAGTAGAGGCAATTTAGGAGAACAAGCAAATGCTCAGTCCAAAAAATGTAAAATTCCGTAAACAGTTCCGAGGTAGAACCAAAGGAACGCCAACACGGGGAAACACATTGTGTTTTGGTGATTATGGACTTCAGGCGGTTGAACCCGGCTACGTGAATGCCAGACAGATCGAGGCAGCCAGGGTCGCGTTGACCCGGCATGCCAAAAGGGCAGGTAAAAGCTGGATCCGTTTTTTTCCGGATCATCCGGTGACCAAAAAACCGGCTGAAGTGCGAATGGGTAAAGGCAAGGGCGCGACTGATGCCTGGGTTGCCCGGGTGAAACCCGGTAAGATCCTGTATGAAATGGAAGGCATTACAAGGGAGACAGCCAAAGAAGCTTTGCGGCTCGCGGCCCGGAAACTTTCCGTAAAAACCCGTTTTGTGGAAAGGAATTAGTGATATGTTGAAAACCGGTGAAATCAAGGAAATGGGTGAGACCCAGATGCATGAAAAACTGGTGGCGCTGAAGAAAGAACTGTTCAATCTGCGCTTTCAGAATGACATCGGCCAGCTCGAAAACACGGCAAAACTGTCTGAAGTCAAAAAAGACATTGCCCGGCTACATACCGTATCCAGACAGATGAATGTGAACATTGGTTGAGAGTGAATAAAATGGAAAATATGCATAAAGGCAAAAAGAAGGAACTCAAAGGGCTGGTGATTTCAGATAAAATGGACAAGTCCGTGGTTGTCCAGGTAGAACGGTATATTCAGCATAGAATGTATAAAAAATATATCAGACAGTACAAAAAATACCACGCCCATGATGAAAAAAATGAATGCCGAATCGGGGATGAAGTACACATCATTGAAACCCGCCCCCTGAGTAAGCTGAAACGGTTCAGGGTGACCCAGATCACTAAAAAAGCCGTGTAATTTCTAAGGAGTTGAAAAATGATTCAAACGGAAACAAGGCTGACGGTTGCAGACAACTCCGGTGCCAAGGAGTTGTATTGCATCAAGGTATTGGGTGGGTCCAGGAGAAGATATGCCAGCATCGGTGATGTCATTATGGTATCGGTCAAGGAAGCCATCCCCAATGCCAAAGTTAAAAAAGGAGATATCGTACCGGCTGTGATTGTCAGGACCAAAAAGGAAATCTTCAGACCGGACGGTTCAGCCATTCGGTTCGATGACAATTCGGCTGTGGTTCTGACTAAAAACAATGAACCGGTGGGAACCCGTATTTTCGGACCGGTGGCAAGAGAGTTGAGGGCAAAGCGATTCATGAAAATTGTGTCTCTGGCTCCTGACGTTTTGTAAAACCGGATGATTGGAGCAAATGAAATGGAAACCAGAAAAATCAGAATCAAAATAGATGACAAAGTAAAGGTCCTTGCCGGTAAGGATAAAGACAAAATCGGTAAGGTGCTCAAGGTTATCAAAAAGACCAACCGCGTTGTCGTGGAAAATATCAATGTGGTGAAGGTTCATCAGAAACCCACACAGGCGAACCCACAGGGAGGGATAGCGGACAAGAACATGCCCATACATGTGTCCAATCTCATGCTCATGTGTAATGCCTGCGTGACACCGACCCGGATTGGTACCAGAAAACTTGAAAACGGTAAACGGGTTCGCGTCTGTAAAAAATGCAATGAGCAGATCGATGCTTAAGATCAGATCCGGAGAGAACAAATGACCACGCTAAAGGAAAAGTACCAAACAGAAATCATTCCCAAATTAAAAGAAAAATTTAATTATACGAATGGATTTCAAGTACCGAGATTGGAAAAAGTCGTGCTGAATATGGGTTTGGGTGAAGCGGTGAGAAACCCCAAAATCATTGAATCCGCCGCACAGGAACTGGCTTTGATCGCAGGCCAGAAACCGGTGGTGACCCGGGCAAAGAAACCCATTGCCAATTTCAAGATTCGAGAGGACCTGCCCATTGGATGCAAAGTGACCTTGAG
>JAABUD010000045.1 GCA_011389555.1 Desulfotignum sp.
GAAATCCCAATATCCCACCCGGGCGGCGGATCGGACATGGATGGTGGTTTTTGTTGATTTTGTGTCCGGAAAATAAAATTCTACATCATCAACAAATTTAAATATCTTGGAGAAAAACTTGGCTCTGATGTAATTGTCCTCAGCCGTGATAATTTTTGATCGGTTCAATTCTTTGAGGATTTTTAAAATATGGTTTCGTGCCTCGGATGGTGTCCCTGAAATCTGGATGGGTTCAATAAAATGTTTTTTGTCTTTTGCCTGACTGTTCACACAATTTGGTGAGGATGGACATTGTGTAAGTTGACCATTTTCAATTCCCAGATTCGGCAATTTTCCTGAACACCCGGTTAAAAGTAATAAACCCGTCAGAACAATTTGAATTTGCTTTTTCATTATTTTTTTCCTTATATAACCATGTCACCAGGGAAACTGTGGTAAAAATTGATGCCGCTGGCTTGCCGACTGTAATCGTTTCTATGACCTGATCCTATCATGTTTTTTGCCGAGATTAAATCATTTCAGAAAAAGTCTTGTTCTTTTTTTGGCGTAATAAAATGGTGCCGAATCCGGGAGCAACATCTGGGCGGGGTTTTGACAAGCCCAGCGGATTGTATTATAAAGCAGATTTTTTTATTGATTATGGAGATATTATGCAGACAGGAAAATCAGTCAGCGCATCAGAACATATATGGATAAACGCGGCATGGACCTGAAAGGTCTGGCGGAGCAGACCGGGCTTTTTGTGCAGTTTCTGGAAAACATGCTCAATGAAAACGTATATCCTCCCCTGGGGCCTTTAATGAAGATAGCCAGAGCCTTAGGGGTGCGGCTGGGTACCTTTCTGGATGACCAGGGAAAGGCAGATCCCTTTATTGTGCTGCACAGCACCCGGGGTGCGGAATTCAGTGTGCCTGCTGTTTCCGGCAAAATCCAGAAATACAAACTCACGGAAATGGCTGAACAGATCTGGCCGGAAAGGCGGTGAGGTGATTTGGATGAAACGGTTTGTGTGCATGGTCCTGGTTCTTTTTTTGTGCAGCATTGCTGTGGACCCGACCTTGGCCCAAATGGCACATTCTCCCGGGCAGCAGCTGATGGAGACGGCTGAAAAGATGAACGATATTCTCATACGGTTGAATGATGATTCCCGGAATGATGCCCGAAAACAGATGCGCCTTTTGTGTGATGCAGTCTATGAGCGGTTCAGTCTGGCAGAGACTGCCCGGTTGAGCCTGGCAGGAAACTGGGATAAACGGACAGATACGGAAAAAAAAGCATTCATCGCATTGTTCGGCTGGTTTCTGGAAAGCGTCTACCTGCCCTGGGCAGACAGATATGACGGTGGGCAGGTGGTGTTTGTCCGGGAAAAAATTGAAAAAAACCGGGCACTGGTGTATGTCAGGGTTCATCATGGCATGCTGCGCATCCCGGTCACTGTAAGGATGCATCTGACCGGCGCCGGGCAGTGGATGGTTTATGATGTGGCTGTCCTTGGCATCAACCTGGTGGGAAATTTAAGGGCCCAGTTCAACCATATCATCCACCGTCACTCATATGACAAGGTAATTCAGATCATGGAAGAAAAAACAACCGGCCACACCGGCTGCTCCGGCTACCAGTAATCAGCTTAGGTCCTCAAACACCTGGCAAATCCGTTCCATGGCCCAGTCGATGTCGGGTTTTGTGATCACCAGAGGCGGGGCGAATCGGATGGTGTAAGTGTGGGTTTCCTTGCACAGGATGCCCTTTGTCTGGAGGGCTTCGCAGATGGGCCTGGCACCGCCTGAAATATTTTCGTGCAGCTCGATGGCGATCATCAGGCCGATGCCCCGGACCTCTTTGATGGCCGGATGCTTGATTTTCTGCAGCTGTTCCAGAAAATAGGTCCCCATGTCGGCTGCGTTTTCGATCATGTTTTCTTCTATCAGCACCTTGAGGGCGGCCCGGGCCACGGCACAGGCCAGGGGGTTGCCGCCGAAGGTGGAGCCGTGCTGACCCGGCTGGAGCAGGCCCAGTACCGCTTCATTGGACAGCACGGCCGATACCGGATAAAACCCGCCGGACAAAGCCTTGCCGATGAGGGTGAGGTCCGCCTGGACCCCTTCATGCTCCTCGGCCAGCAGTTTGCCTGTACGGCCCAGGCCGGTCTGGATCTCATCTAAAATCATGAGCACGTTCTTTTGGGTACAGATCTCTCTGACCCGCTTCAGATAGCCTTTGGGCGGAATGATCACCCCTGCTTCCCCCTGGATGGGCTCTACCAGAAAGGCAACGGTATCCGGGGTGATGGCGGCTTCCAGGGCATCGGCATCCCCGAATGGAATGACAGTGAATCCCGGGGTGAACGGCCCGAAGTTTTGCCGGGCATTCTCGTCGGTACTGAACCCGATGATGGACAGGGTCCTGCCGTGGAAATTGTCAGCGCACACAATGATCTGGGCCTGGTCCTTTGCCACGCCCTTGGATTCATATCCCCATTTTCTGGCGCATTTTATAACGGTTTCCACAGCCTCTGCCCCGGAATTCATGGGCAGCACCTTGTGGGAGTCGGTGAGCTCGCACAGTTCCTCGTATAAAAGGGCCAGCTGGTCATTGCGGAACGCCCGGGAGGTGAGGGTGAGTTTTTGTGCCTGATCCTTCAGGGCCTGGTAGATTTTCGGGTGGCAGTGGCCCTGGTTTACGGCGGAATAGGCAGACAGACAGTCCAGGTATTTATTGCC
The DNA here is from genome assembly GCA_011389555.1 of Desulfotignum sp. GTDB lineage: Bacteria > Desulfobacterota > Desulfobacteria > Desulfobacterales > Desulfobacteraceae > Desulfotignum. The sequence goes on from JAABUD010000045.1 coordinate 2,721, forward strand.
CTCCACATCCCAGACCCAGATGCCGGATCCTCTGCTGAGAACCACATCCAGGGGTTTGTAGTTTTTTGCCCCGAATTGGTTTTCTTTTTTTATCAGTTCTTTTGTTTTCATAGCGAATGTCCCTGTGTATATTCCTGACTTACCTGAAAAAGCTCAATCCATGCCCATCCGGGCCTCCACCCGGGCGATTTCCGTGAGAAGCTGTTCTTTTTCTTTCAAGGTGAGATCCGGGGCGGACAGTTTTTTCTGCAGTGACAAAAGGATCATCTCCTCTCTGTATTCCCGGCAGGTGTATGGGCTGGTTTTATTTTCAGGTTGCATGGATACTGGTTTTTCCTTTTTAAAATGCGTAACCCATTGTTGCAATATGGTTGTAAAGATTGTCTACCATATTTTTCAGGGAAAAACCAGTCGGTGGGATAATTCAGCTCCAACCTCACGATTTACTTTCACATTCTCCATCAGTTTTCAGGCGATGCATATGATTGGTATGGGGATATCTGCCTGATTCCCATCGGGGCGCTTTACAGGGGGGACTTTTGAAACAGTGCCGGACAATGCCAGTGCATCGTGGGCTGCGCTGCGGCAGACGGTCTGGAGAAGCGCCTGCTGTTTGGGGGTCATGCCGGCCAAAGCCTTGCTGTCGTTCAGCAGCTCGGACATGGAACAGGAGATGAAAAAAGATACGATGGTGTCGGCATTATGCTTCATGGGATGTTCCTTTCTGGTTCATAAAATAAACCGGCTTCAAAGTTTATACACTGATCTTTTTTATAGCAAGTTTCAGGCCAGCTGGAACTGGGAGATGCAGGAATAAGAAAAAGGTCCGGAAACAGTTATTCAGGGCCGGTTAACGGCAGCCTGACACCTGTGATTCAGCACCGGTAGCACCGTATCAATGGATATACATGTAGTTGATATGATACAGTCGCCGGTTTTTTACCTGAAACAGCAACTTTTTCTCGACATTTCAGGCTTCCGGTACTATAACGGAATCAGGTGTATCAAAATGAATACAATTGAAGATTTCAGGGAAAAACTGGCGCTGTACGAGCGGATATTTGACAATATCAATGCCGGCGTACTGGTGATCGATGCCCATGGATATATCACCCATTTCAACGAACCCTACGGCCGGTTTCTGAACATGGACCCCAAAGCCCAGATCGGCCGGCACTGTACCCAAGTCGTGGAAAACACCCGCATGCACATTGTGGCGCAGACCGGAAAGGCGGAGATCAACCACTCCCACCGTATCAACGGCAAGGACATGGTGGTCCAGCGCATTCCCATTAAAAAGGACGGAAAGGTCATTGCGGTTTACGGCCAGGTCATGTTCAAGAATGTGGCAGAGGTGCGGAACTTGGCAGAAGAACTGTCTTTGCTGGAATCCAAGGTCCAGCTGTTTGAAAAGGAGATCTTCGATCTTCGGGCCACCCGGTACACCTTTGACTGCATTATCGGTACCAGTGCAGCCATCATTGGATTGAAACAGGAGGCGGCAAAAGCGGCAGCCACCCATTCCAGCGTGCTGGTGACAGGGGAGAGCGGTACGGGCAAGGAACTGTTTGCCCAAGCCATCCACAATGCCGGCCCCAGGAAACTGCACCCGTTTGTGAAAATCAATTGTGCCGCCATCCCCAGGGACCTGCTGGAATCGGAACTGTTCGGATATGATAAAGGCGCGTTCACCGGTGCCGGGGCAAAAGGAAAGCCCGGCAAATTCGAGCTGGCCGGTAAAGGCACCATCTTTCTGGACGAGATCGGGGATCTGCCCCTGGAGATGCAGCCCAAACTTCTCCGGGTACTTGAAGACAAAGCGTTTGAGCGTATCGGAGGGACCCGGGTCATCCGGTCCGATTTCAGGGTGATCTGCGCCACCAACCGGAACCTGGCAGAGATGATGGAAAAAAACCGGTTCCGGCGGGATCTGTTCTACCGGCTCAACGTCATCCCGATCTACATTCCGCCCCTGCGGGAACGGCCGGCTGATATCCTGCCTCTGGCGCGGCATATGTTGAAAAAGATTGCAAAAGAAGCGGGCCGGCCGGCCATGAGAATAGAAAAAAAGGCGGCCCGGGAACTGGTGCGCTACCCCTGGCCCGGCAATGCCAGGGAGCTGTCCAATGTGCTGGAGCGGGGCATGTATGCTTCAGGAAGCGGAACCATCTGCAAAGATGACCTGCCCTTTACCCCGGCACCGGGCCGGGATGTTTCCGGCAGGCAGTCAAAGCCCTCACTGAAGACCGCCCGGGATGAAGCCCAGATAACGGCGATCTACCAGGCCCTGGCAAAAACCGGGTATAACAAGGCAAAAGCGGCCCGGCTCCTGGGCATCCACCGGACCCTGCTGTACAAAAAAATGAAAAAATACGGCATTGCCCTGGCGCCGGAATAGGATCATCTGCGCAGCACCGGCACCAGAAACACAAAGCAGGCCACCAGAAAGAACAGGGCCCCCCAGAATCCCATCCAGTCTCCGGACTGGACCGCGGCCGTCAGGAAAAAAATCGCTGAGATGATGAACAAACCCCATCCCCATATCTGGCATTTTTTTTCAAATCCGGTCACGATGTCATCCTTTCTGAAACGCTGCTTTCAGCCTTTTTTGTATCCGGCGGGGCACCATGATGCGGTATCGCCAGTTGGGTTAAATAAAACAGCTGTCCCGGCCATGGGGCGGGACAGCTGTCGGGTTTCAGCATTGGCTGCTCGGGTCCTGATACAGGACATCACAGGGTCTTGCCTGACAGATCTGTCTGATGCCGGATCTACATGGGATTTTTTTGAATCCGTTTAACCGGCAGTGAAGACAAGCCTTACTGTTTTATCCAGCGGGGAACCTGGAACTGATAATCTTTATAAGGTTTGGTGGGCGGATCCGTGAAGATGGCCACCATTTCCCCGTCCTGCACCTGGTAATGGGCAATGGGCACATCCCCGCCGGCCCGCATGACATGGTCCTCATCCCATTTCCACCACCCGGTTTCTCCTTTGTAGCCCTTGGTGGCGATGTAATCGACCACGGCATCGTGGTTTTTTTCATCCCCCACTGCCTCTGCTGCAGTGGCCCATGCCTTGACACCGGAGTAAGCTGCCCAGGAACCGGCCTGGGGCAGATGTCCCCAGATGCTTTCAAATTTGTCCAGCCAGGCCTGGGCCTCGGGGGTGGGGGCTTCCGGCGTTGGCATGGCTGTGGGAACCTCACCCAGCAGGCCGTCTGCTTCCTTTCCCATGGTTTCCACCACTTCTCTGGGCACCAGGGAGTAGCCATAGCTCAAAATGGAATTGGTGGGCCGTTTCATGAACTGCCGGAAAAAGGT
>JAABUD010000047.1 GCA_011389555.1 Desulfotignum sp.
CGGTATGATTTATATTGACAGGGCTGTGTATTTATAATACAGCTATATCGAAGCTATGTTTGTGCCATAATAAAAATTTTCAGGAGGGTTTCATGAGAGAAGTTGTGATCGCAAGTGCATGCAGAACGGCAATCGGCGGATTCGGGGGGGCTCTGGCCCCCTTGAGTGATATAGATTTCGGCCCCATTCCCATCAAAGAGGTGATCAAGCGGGCCGGGCTCACCGGGGATCAGATCGATGAGGTGATTTACGCATCCGGTTACCGCACCGGGGATCTGCCCATCAACTCGGCCCGAGTGGTGGCGGTGAAGGCTGGCATTCCCCAGGAAAAGCCCCAGTTTACCATTTCCAAGGCATGTGCCGGCAGCATCAAAGCCGTGACCCTGGCTGCCCAGGTGATCAAGTCCGGTGATGTGGACACGGTGGTGGCCGGCGGCATGGAAAGTATGAGCAATGCCACGTTCATGCTAAAAAAAGCGCGGTGGGGATACCGCCTGGGCCATGGCCAGCTCCAGGACCAGCTGATCCTGTTTGATCCTTTGAGCGGCAACACCATGGGAGAAACCGCGGAAAACGTGGCGGAAAAATACAATGTCTCCAGGGAAGACCAGGATGCCTTTGGTCTCAGGAGCCAGCAGCTGGCGGAAAAAGCCATCAAGGCCGGCAAATTCATGGAACAGATCGTGCCGGTGGAGATTCCCCAGCGCAAAGGGGATCCCAAAATATTTGATACGGACGAGCATCCCCGGTTCGGTACCACCATCGAGGCACTCCAGAAGCTCAAACCCGCCTTCAGAAAAGGGGGTACTGTCACTGCCGGCAGCTCCAGCGGTATGAACGACGGGGCGTCCGCCCTGGTGGTCATGGCAAAGGACAAGGCCGACTCTTTGGGCATCAAACCCATGGCCTCCATTGTTTCCTATGCATCGGTGGGTGTGGACCCGGCCTACATGGGCATCGGCCCCATCCCGGCCACCCGCATGGCCCTGGAAAAAGCCGGCCTGACCATGAACGACATTGACCTGATAGAACTCAATGAAGCGTTTGCCTCCCAGGCCCTGGCCTGCATCCGGGAGCTGGACATGGACATGGACAAGGTGAATGTCAACGGCGGCGCCATTGCCCTGGGGCATCCTGTGTCTGCCAGCGGCGGTGCCATTCTGACCAAGCTGCTGTACGGGATGGCTGAAAAGGATGCCAGGTACGGCCTGGCCACCCTGTGCATCGGCGGGGGACAGGGCATGGCCCTGATTGTGGAGCGTAAATAGTACTTTCTGTTACACCGAGTGCATTGAGACCAAAGAGGTGCAGCCCTACACGGGGTGCACCTCTTTGGCGTTATTTTGCCCATTGACAGACAATTGCCTGACCGATCACCATACATAGATTTTATTCTCCTTTTCGAAGTATATATTAACTCACTGATTTTTTATATGAAAGTGTTAAGTTTTAAGTGTTAAGTGTTAAGTTAATATCTGCCTGCTCATACTTTCATTTTTGGTTGTGCCCGCCAGGGCATGGGGGTTATATGAAAGCCATCAGCCATCAGTATTCAGCTAAAAGCTAACCGCTAAAAGCTAACCGCTAAAAGCTAACCGCTAAAAGCTAACCGCTTTCATGCTTTGTTGTGCCCGCCAGGGCATGAATGTTATATGAAAGTTTTAAGTTTGTTCCTGAAGGCGTAAACTTTCCTTTCTTCCTGTGGTCACTCGGCCATGAGTATTATAAAAAAAACTTTCCCGAGGCCGGACCAGTAGCCTGCCATGGACAAGCACAGTATCAAATTTGAAAAATGGCTTAATGTCTGCACCCGTTTGAAAAAAAGAATTGAAATATGTGCTTGACAAATATAAAATTTTAATTCAAATATTATTATATTATAAAATTTTAATAAATTAATTTTAATTAAAATAAAGTGATTATGGAAAACAAAGAGATTGATATCGTAGACAGGCAGTTGATCAGACTGCTTTCTGAAGATGGCCGGATGCCTGCCAATGAGATCGCAAAAAGGCTGAATGTGTCAGCCCCCACCGTTCACACCAGATTGGGTGCGCTTATCAAGAGAGGCATTCTCAAAGTAGCCGGCATGATTGACACATTCAAAGTCAAAGATACCCTGGTTGCCATTATTGCCATCCGGGTGGATGAAAACGGGAAAATGGGGCAGGTGATTGATCAGCTGATGGAATTTGAAAATGTTCACTGGGCTGTGGCTGTTACCGGCCGGTACGATATTTTCGCCGAGGTGGTTGTCACCCGGGGGATTGAATGGATGTTTACGTTTTACGAAGAACAGATGAGCCAGTTGGATGGTGTCAGTCATGCAGAATCTTTTATGGTGACGAATACCCGCAGGAAATGGACGGTACTGCCTCCGCGCATCAGTGGATGGATGCCTGAATAACAGCCGTGCCTGCCGGGAACAACAAAATATGAAAGCTGTTAGCTGTTAGCTGAGTACTGATGGCTGACGGCTTTCATAAAAAAACATATAACGCAGGAGGGCCAAAATTGGACAAAAATGACATTATTGAAAACCTGGGTAAAATACTGACCCCGTCGCAGGTCAATACCGACAGTGAAGATCTGTATGATGCATCGGCTGACCGGTATAAAAAGTACGCAAAAGTCCGGCGAGTCCTGGATGTTCCCGTGCCTGCAGCGATCGTATACCCCACATCTGCTCAAGAGGTCAGCCATGTACTGGCGTTCTGCAATGAATACGGGCTGAATGTCATTCCCCGGGCGGGAAAAACCGCAACAGAAGGGGGATTGGAAAACTGGAAGGAAAATACCATTGTTATCGATGCGCGTCATCTGGACAAAGTCCTGAATATCGACATCTATAACATGCAGGCCACTGCACAGGCAGGCGTTCCTCTTCAGGAACTGGAAGATGAATTGAGAAAACAAGGATTCACAACCGGTCACTCCCCCCAGTCGAAACCGGTGGCAAAGTTCGGGGGGCTTGTGGCCACACGGAGCATCGGTCAGTTCTCAACGCTCTACGGAGGCATCGAGGACATGGTTGTCGGGTTGGAATGTGTGTTTCCCGATGGTCACATCTCCAGGATAAAGAATGTTGCCAGAAGGTCCGGCGGCCCCGATATCAGACATATTGTCATTGGAAATGAAGGCTCTCTTTGCTACATCACAGAAGTGACGGTTAAAATCTTTAGGTACTATCCTGAAAACAACCGGTTTTACGGCTATCTTGTCAAAGACATGGAAACGGGAATCAAAGTGCTGCGCGAGGTAATGGTAAACGGGTTTCGTCCCTCTGTGGCACGGACCTATTCCGAAGAGGATGCTGCCCAGCATTTTTACCATTTTCATAAAAACAGATGCGTGCTTCTGTTTATGGCTGAAGGCCCTGAAGGCATTGTCCAGGCCACCTGTCAGGCCATTGAAGCGGCTGCAGAAAAATTCAAGGACGGCATTATCGAACAGGTGGAAGATGGGCTGATTGCGGACTGGTTCAACAATCTGAACTGGTCCCAGAAAGACATTGATGATGAATTTGAGGAAATGAAGGAGAACGATTCCCACGCCGGATTTACCACAGAGATATCAGCCGACTGGGAAACCATCCCCGAAATCTACAATACCGTGATCCAGAGGATACGGCAGGAATATCCCCGTGCCCATGATCTTACCATGCTGGGTGGTCACTCTTCCCACAGCTATATCAACGGCACCAATATGTACTTTGTGTACAACTACCGTATTCTGTGCGCACCGGAGGATGAAATGCGGGTGTATCACCATCCGTTGCAGAGAATCATCGTTGAAGAGACCCTTAAGCTCGGCGGCTCCATGTGTCACCACCACGGGATCGGCAAATTCAGAAATGAATGGACCATGGCAGAACACGGCACTGCCTACTATATGCTGGAAAAGCTCAAACAGGCGTTTGATCCAAAGGGAATCATGAATTTCGGCACCATCTATCCCCGGGAAGAGGGGGCGAAATACCAGAAATAACCTCCTGCCGGGCTTGGTCATAACATGGGCCATTGGTCACGATTGGCGGGCCATGTTATGACCAAGCCCCTCCCGCTCAAGGCTGTCTCAGGAGTGTTGGGGTGTAAGGAACAATGAAAAGGGATGTGAAAGAACCAGAGGGTAAGCGATCGGCATGAAGATTATCTGTGTTGTCAAATTTGTTCCTGATGTGGACAGCATTGTCTGTGATGTTGAAAACAACATTTTGACCGGCAAAAATACCAGAATGATGCTGAATCCGGATGATGTCTGTGCGCTGGCCTTTGCCCTTGGGGTGAAGGCCGGTGATCCGGACTGCGTTGTTGAGGTCGTCAGCATGGGACCCATGTCTGTACGTCCCCACATGGAAGACCTGCTGCGGCTTGCCGTGGACAGGGGAACCCTGATTTCCGATCCCGTGTTTGACGGCAGCGACACCCTGGTTACCAGTGCGGTGCTGGGAAGGTATATCGCCACCCGTCCTTTTGACTGCCTGTTGACAGGAAGCCATTCACTGGATGGTGGTACCGGCCATGTGCCGGTGCAGCTGGCCGAAACCCTTGGGCTGGACCAGATGCTGGGGATCATCCGCATCGACCAGCAGCAATTCGACAGCACACGGGCTGTGTTTGATGTCGAGGATGAGAATACCGTCACCACCTATGAAATGGCCATGCCCTGCGTATTGAGTGTCACCCGGCAGAGCGGTTATAAACTGCCCTATGTCTCATTATCGGATATGCGGCGGAACGTTTCAGATGAATTGGTCGTCATCACCAACCAGGATCTTGGCTTTTCTGAAACAGAAGTCGGCCCGGCCGGATCACTGACAAAAGTTGTGAACCGCTATCCCCAAACATATGAAAAAAAGGACAGGCATATAGTGGGAAATGATGAAGAAGGAATTTCGTACGTTTTCAATTTTTTAAAACAAAAGGGTTTTTTGTAATATGAAGAAAACGTGCATTTTCCAGGACACTGAAAAAACAGAGAATACCATAGACCTTCTGGAAGTGGCCGAGCGCATGTACGGCCAGGGGCAGTTTGAATCCCATGTGGTCCTTCTGGCGGATCTTTTTGATCCTCTCATGGGGTCTTTTCATCATATCATTCGTGTGGCCAAAGGGCTTGTGGACTGCTATGATCCCCGGGGAATATGTGATATCCTGGAAAATCTGCACAAAAAAAACAGGTTTGACAGTATCCTGATTCCCGGCACCAGTCTGGGAGAGATGATTGCCCCGCGCCTGGCGAAAAGGCTGCAAACAGGCCTTGTGTCCGGCGTGACAGATATTAAAAGGGCGAAAGACCGTATTGAAATCATCCGCCCTGCCTGCTCAGGAAAAATCCTTGAGGGTGTTCTTCATACAGGCAATGGTCCCGTGATGATGAGCATCAGACCCAACGCCTTTGAGTACACGCCACGAGATTCCTTGCAGACGGTTGTTTCCGCGTATACCGAACCTGTAAGTTCCCCCAGTGCGGTAACACGCCTCCATGTCAAGGAAAACCGGCAGACCTGTGATATCCGGGACAGTGAGGTGCTTATTGCCGGCGGGGGCGGGGTGAAAGAGAGTTTTTCGGAACTGTACCGCCTGGCCGACGCTTTGAAGGGAACGGTTGCAGCCAGCCGGAAACTGGTGGATCAGGGGATCGCACCGCGAAGCATACAGGTCGGCCAATCCGGGAAAACAGTTTCCCCCGGGTTGTATATGGCCTTGGGCATACACGGAAGTATGCAGCACATGGCAGGATTACGGCATATTGCATCACTCATTTCGGTAAATACAGCGGTCAATGCCCCTATTTGCAGTCTGTCGGATATTGTTGTGCACGGAGATGCCCGGGAATTCATAGACAGGCTGATGAAGAAAATTGCGCTCTACAGATCTTAAGGAAAAGAGGAGTTGACATGAATATTACCGATTTTACCATGGACTTTTTTTCGCTGAAAGGAAAAAATGCCATTGTTACAGGCGGGAACAGCGGGTTGGGACAGGCCTTTTCCGTTGCCCTGGCCAAGGCGGGAGCAAATGTGATGGCCGTT
>JAABUD010000048.1 GCA_011389555.1 Desulfotignum sp.
GGCCTGATCCTGGGGCTGTTCATGTGGGTGCACATGCTGCTGGTGGGCAGCATCATTCTGGGCAAGGATGCCTTTGATTTCGTGGCCAAGACCATGGAACTGGCTTTTTTGTCCGATACCGGGCACGGGTATCCCATTGCCGTGTTCTTTGCGGTCTCCGGGGTGTTTACCCTGTTTATCATCCATGCCCTTTTGGGGATGCGCAAATTCCCCATTTCCTGGCGCCAGCACCGGATTATCAGAGACCAGATGCAGATGATGAAGCATCCCGATACCAACCTGTGGTATATCCAGGTGGTGACCGGATTTGTCATGTTTTTTGCCGGATCGGTCCACCTGTACACCATGCTGGTGAACCCGGGCAGCATTGATCCGTTTTTGTCCGCCGACCGGGTGGTATCCGGCAATTTCTGGTTTTTGTATCTGGTTTTGCTCATCTGTGTGGAACTGCACGCCGGCATCGGGCTCTACCGCCTGTGCATGAAATGGGGATGGTTTTCGGGCAAGGATGCCAGACATTCCCGCAAAAAACTCAAAACCCTGAAAAACCGTCTGATGATCTTCTTTTTCGGCATAGGATTCCTGGCTCTTTTCATGTTCATTGTCATCGGGTGGAACCACCGGCATAATGCAGGTGAACGGTACCAGGGAACCGCATACCAGCAATCCAGTGCTGTCCCGTCTGTAATACCTGCAACGCCTGAAGCATCTGAAGCACCTGCTGTGGAGGAGTTGGAAAAGACAGATGAAGATACCGGTACCGCATCCCATGAGGCAGCCCTGACAGAGGAGGCAGCCCCCCTGCATGACCAGGCCCCGGCGGAAGGCCACACACCGGCAGATGAGGCGGAACCGGTGCATGATACAACATCGGCAGCGGGAACAGCCGTGGAACATGACACACCACCTGTCCAGGATGCAGGGACATCAGATGCGGCAGGGCCTGCAGCAGCAGACAGCCACACACAAGCAGATACCCAAGATCAGGGATCTGGTGCCCATGAACCCACCCATTCTGCGGCAGAAACCCAATAAGATAAGGATATTTCAATGAAAGTCATATATACGGATTCACTTGTCATCGGCGGTGGCCTAGCAGGACTCAGAGTTGCCATTGCGTCCATGCAGCGGGGGTATGACACCATCGTTCTCTCGCTGATCCCTGCCAAGAGATCACATTCCGCAGCAGCCCAGGGCGGTATGCAGGCCAGCCTGGGTGCCTGCATCAAAGGGGACGGCGATGATGAAGATGTGCATTTTGGTGATACGGTAAAAGGCAGTGACTGGGGATGTGACCAGGATGTGGCACGCATGTTTGTGAACACCGCGCCCAAAGCGATCCGCCAGCTGGCAGCCTGGGGGGTTCCCTGGTCCCGGGTCAGGGGCGGGGACCGGGAGGTGATTATCAATGGTGAAAAGGTCACCATCACGGAAAAACATGAGGCCCATGGCCTGATCACGGCCAGGGATTTCGGGGGCACCAAGAAATGGCGCACCTGTTTTACTTCCGACGGCACCGGCCATACCATGCTGTATGCCATGGACAACAAGGCGATCCAGCTGGGGATTCCGGTGCATGAACGAAAAGAGGCCCTGGCCCTGATCCATGAGGACGGGGTCTGCTACGGCGCCATTGTCAGGGACCTGATCACAGGTGAACTTGCCGCCTATGTGGCCAAGGCCACCACCATTGCCACCGGCGGCTACGGGCGGATCTATTCGGTGACCACCAATGCCGTGATTTCAGAAGGCATCGGCACGGCCATTGCCCTGGAAACCGGTGTGGCCACCCTGGGAAACATGGAAGCGGTGCAGTTTCACCCCACCGCCATCGTGCCGGTGGGCATTCTGACCACAGAAGGGTGCAGGGGAGACGGAGGCCTGCTGCTGGACAAGGACGGGTACCGGTTCATGCCTGATTACGAGCCTGAGAAAAAAGAGCTGGCCTCCAGGGATGTGGTGTCCCGGCGCATGACCGAACACATGAGAAAAGGCAAAGGTGTGCCCTCTCCCTATGGGGACCATCTGTGGCTGGATATCACGCTTTTGGGCAGAAAACATATTGAAAAGAACCTGAGGGAGGTCAAGGAGATCTGTGAATATTTCCTTGGCATCGACCCGGTAAAAGAATATATTCCGGTGCGGCCCACCCAGCATTACTCCATGGGCGGGGTGAGAACCAATGCCACCGGCGAGAGCCCGACCCTCAAAGGGCTGTTCTCCGCAGGGGAGGCAGCCTGCTGGGATATGCACGGCTTCAACCGCCTGGGGGGCAATTCCGTGGCCGAGACCGTTGTGGCCGGCATGATCGTGGGGGAATTTGTGGCAGATTACTGTGGTGCCAATGCTTTGAACGTGTCCACCGCCACCATTGCACATTTTATTAAAAAAGAGGAAAAAAAGATCACAGATCTTCTGGTGCGGGATTTCGGGGAAAACCCCTTTGCGCTCAAGGCTGAAATGCAGCAGATCATGATGGACAAAGTGGGCATATTCAGAAACGGGCCGGACCTGGAAAAGGCTGTGGAGGAGCTGACCGTGTTGCACCAGCGTGCCCGCCATATTGCCCTGCGCAACCGGATCTCCTCTTCCAACCCGGAACTGGTGGAAGCGATCCGGGTACCCAAGATGATCAAACTGGCGCAGTGTGTGGCCTACGGCGCCATGCTGCGGACCGAAAGCAGGGGCGCCCATGCCAGAGAGGACTATCCGGAAAGAAATGACAAAGAGTGGCTGAAACGTACCCTTGCCACCTGGCCGGATGACAGCACTGACCTGCCGGACATCTCCTATGAGGATCTGGATGTCATGAAAATGGAAATGCCCCCAGGCTCCAGGGGATACGGGGTGGACAACATCATTGTTCATTCGGATGCGGAAAAACGCATGGCTGAAATAGAGGAGATAAAAAAAGCCAATGCTGCGGCAGACCGGTTCGAGCTGCAGCAGTTGCTGAATCCCACACCTATTCCGGAAAAATTCAAAGGCAAAAACGAGCGTATCGGCAGGGGGTATAAATAATGAGTGATCAGGCAAGAGTGTTGAAATTTCAGATATTTCGCTACAATCCCTTGAAAAAGGGGGACAAGCCCCGGATGGTGACCTATGAGGTGACCGAAGCCCCGGGCATGACCATTTTTATTGCATTGAATGAAATCCGGGAAACCCAGGACCCCTCTTTGCAGTTTGATTTTGTGTGCCGGGCCGGCATCTGCGGTTCCTGTGCCATGGTGATCAACGGGCAGCCGGATCTGGCCTGCAGAACCCTGACCGCCAATTTTGCCGACGGCGAGATCACGCTTTTGCCCCTGCCCGGATTTGAACTCATAGGGGACCTGTCCGTGAACACCGGCAAATTCATGCGGGCCATGAGCGAGCGGGTGGAATCCTGGATCCATGACCTGCATGCGGATGATGTCAATTATGATGCCCTGGAAGAGCGCATGGATCCGGATGTGGCAGATGAGATCTATGAACTGGAGCGGTGTGTGGAGTGCGGGGCCTGTGTGTCTGCCTGTGCCACCAAGCGAATGCGGCCCGATTTTCTGTCTGCCGTGGGATTCATGCGTTTGGCCCGCTTTGCCCTGGATCCCCGGGACAAGCGCACCGATGATGAATTTTATGAAATTATGGGCAATGATGACGGGGTATTCGGGTGCATGACCCTTCTGGGGTGTGAAGATTACTGCCCCAAGGACCTGCCCCACCAGACCCAGATCGCGTATCTGAGACGTAAAATGGCGCTGATCAGGTAAAAAAAATATTAATTCACCATTGTGTTTCCAATATATAATGGTGATTATCAATAAGGTAAATCATGACTGAATTCAAATATGATACCCTGTTCCCCTTGGGTGAGGATACCACGGAATACCGCCTTTTGACCAAAGAACATGTCCGGGTCAGAGAATTTGAGGGCAGCGAGGTACTCCTGGTGGAACCCAGGGCTTTGACCCAGCTGGCGGAAGCCGCGTTCAAGGATGTGGCCCATCTCTACAGGACCGGGCATTTGGAACAATTGCGCGATGTTATCCAAGATCCTGAAAGCTCGGACAATGACCGGTATGTAGCCCTGGAACTGTTGAAAAATGCAGTGATTGCCGCCCAAAAAGTATATCCCATGTGCCAGGATACCGGTACTGCCATTATCATGGGGAAAAAGGGTCAGCAGGTGTGGACCTGGTCTGATGATGGACAGGAGTTGTCCAGGGGTGCATTTCTGGCCTATACCAAAAATTATCTGCGCTATTCCCAGAATGCGCCGCTGACCATGTACAAAGAGGCCAACACCAAAACCAACATGCCTGCCCAGGTGGATATTGCCGCGGTCCAGGGAGAGGAATACAATTTTTTGTTCATGGCCAAGGGCGGGGGTTCTGCCAATAAGACCGCCTTGTTCCAGATGACCAAGGCGGTGCTCAATTCAGAAGAATCGCTGCTGGAATTTATGACAGAAAAGATGAAGGGGCTGGGCACGGCGGCCTGTCCGCCCTATCACATCGCTTTTGTCATCGGCGGCACCTCTGCGGAGACCAATTTGAAGGCCGTGAAACTGGCATCGGCCCGGTACCTGGATGCTCTGCCCACCTGCGGCAGTGACACAGGACATGCCTTCCGGGATACCGGCCTGGAAGAAAAAGTGCTGGCCGCAGCCCGGAAACTGGGACTGGGTGCCCAGTTCGGAGGGCGCCATTTTGCCCTGGATGTCCGGGTGATTCGTATGCCCAGACACGGGGCATCCTGCCCCATCGGCATCGGGGTTTCCTGCTCTGCCGACCGGCAGATCAAAGGCAAGATCACCCGGGACGGCATTTTTTTAGAACAGCTGGAGGAAAATCCGGAAAGGTTTCTGCCGGCATCGGAACCGAAAATGGCACCGGCTGTGGCTGTGGACCTGAACCGGCCCATGCAAGAGATTCTGGCCCAGCTGTCCCAATATCCGGTGTCCACCCGCCTGTCGCTCACAGGAAAGATCATTGTGGCCCGGGATATTGCCCATGCCAAATTTATGGAGCGGTATGAAAAAGGAGAAGACCTGCCTGATTATATCAAAAACCACATCATCTATTATGCAGGTCCTGCCAAAACCCCGGAAGGCGAGGCATCAGGTGCTTTCGGCCCCACCACCGCCGGACGGATGGACCCTTATGTGCCGGTGTTCCAGGCCCGGGGGGCTTCCATGATCATGCTGGCCAAGGGCAACAGAAGCCAACAGGTCACTGATGCCTGCAAAAAACACGGCGGGTTCTACCTGGGTTCCCCGGGTGGTCCTGCGGCCCGTCTGGGCAAGGATTTCATCAAAAAAGTGGAACTGGTGGAATACGAGGAACTGGGCATGGAAGCGGTGTACATGATTACGGTGGAAAATTTTCCCGCTTTTATCATTGTGGATGACAAGGGCAATGATTTTTATGCCGATCTGCTGTAATATAGGTCAGATTACGCAATCTCGGGCCGGGCATGGGTTACCGGCAGGGGCGGGCGGTATACTTCCAGGGGAAAACAAAAAACCCGTTGCCGACTGATTTGTTTTTTCATGGCGTCAACGGGTTTTGTTTACTATATCCGGCGGTTATGGGTGCCGGATCCGGATCAGGCCGGGTTAGCTTTCAATGAACCCGGCCCTGACCCCTTTGAGATAATTCATGCAGTAGTTGTCATGGCCCAGGAGCATGTCTGCGGTTTTGATGGCAGCCATGATTTTTTTGTCCAAAGGATCAATGATGGCGGAATCCATGCCTGCCAGCATCATCAAGGTGACAAAGGTCCGGTTGATGATGTGGCGCTGGGGCAGGCCGTAGGAAATGTTGGACAGACCGCCGGTGATGTGTACCTCCGGATACTTGGTTTTGATGGCCCGCACCGCGTCCAGGACCATCACCCCTTTGGTGGAGTCAGTGGAAATGGGCTGCACCAGCGGGTCCACATAGATATTGTTAGTGGGTATGCCGACCTTGTTGAGTTCCGCCACCAGGGAATC
>JAABUD010000049.1 GCA_011389555.1 Desulfotignum sp.
TCAAAGGCAACTGCCATGGAACCGTCCGACATCTTTCCGGGAAATACCTGGACTGTCTGGTCATCTGTCGTGAGATTGAACCGGTCCTTGAGTGGATCGTTGGAGACATCGGCGAACAGGGATTCAATGGCCGGGGCTTTCTGAAATTTCAAAATCTGTTCTTCAATCCGAAGTTCGGTGCTGGATTTGACCGCTGCCAGAAGTCCTCCGGAAACAGAGGCAAGCACGGTCAGAACCACGATCATGCTAATCATTTCACGCATTGCTCATATCCTTTCCCAGGGCTGCAGGCCTGATTTTGTCCAACAACGGGTTCACCACGTTCATCAGCAGGATGGCCAGGATCGTGCCGTCGGCATACGACCCGACATTTCTCATCAGAATGATCATGAATCCTCCCATAAATCCATAGATGAGCATGGGAATCCGGTTGACCGGTGAAGAGGCACTGTCCGTGATCAGGAAAAGCGCCCCCAGCAGGGTGTAGCCGGAAAAAAGGTGAAACAGGGGGCCGGCATAGTTTTGGGGACTGGCAATATTGAACAGAAACGCGGTTACCAGAATCCCTGCGATAAACGAGACCGCCAGTTCCCACCGGGTGTACCCCCGCACAAGCAGGTAGATGCCGCCGATGATGATCCCCAGCCCGAAGGTGGCCCCTGCCGCACCGACTTCCCTGCCCATGAGCAGGTCGCCAAGGGGAAACAGTTGCGCAGCGGAAGCACCCTGAACCTTGACCGCTTCCAGAGGGGCCAGTGCCACGAAGCTGAAGTCATAGTTGACATACGCGGTATTGAAGTCAAAGAACATTTTCCAGGACATCATGAGCACGGCCATTCCCAGCAGGGTGGGATTGAAAGGGCTGGCACCGGTACCGCCGAAAATCACCTTGCCCATGAACACCGCCACAAACGTCCCCACCACGATCAGCCACCAGGGGGTGACCGCCGGCAGCATCATGCCGAACAGCAGCCCGATGACCGCCGCATCCAGATCAGCGATGGTAAGCGGTTGCCTGGATATTTTATTGATGATCACTTCCCAGAGCATGGCACAGGACAAAGACAGGGCCATGACTCCCAGGGCCGGTGCGCCGAAATGCAGGATCCCGAAAATGGCGGCCGGCAGCAGGGCCAGGATATAGTTGATGTTCTTTTGAAACAGACTGTCTCCGTCATGCCAGAACGGGGCATGGGAAACGGTGAGTTTGGTGTTATTCATGGACAGTCTCCCTTCAGGCATCGATTCGCAGTTTGCTCAGTTCATGTTTCCCCAGCCGGATATACTGGCACAGCGGGATCTGTGCCGTGCACACATAGGCGCACAATCCGCAGTCAATGCAGGATTCAAGATCACATTCATCGGCCGCGGCTTCATACTGACCCGAGTCCAGAAAACGGATCAGCAGGTTCACCGGTACATCCGCCGGACAGATCTGGATGCATTTTCCGCAGTTCACGCAGGTTTTGTCCGGCAGGGAGGGAATCTGACTCCGATCCTGGACCAGAACCGTGTCCATATCCGGTGTGACGGGATGGTGGGGGGTGAATGTGGCAAATCCCTGCATGGGTCCCCCGATGACAATGCGGTCCAGTTCATTGATCCGGATTCCCAGCTGGGTGAATATGCGGCTCAGCGGGGTGCCGATGACGGCTTCGATCCGGTGGCGGACTCCGTTTTTATCAACAAGGGTGATACATTTTTCAAACACCGGGGCCTGGGTGTCAAAGGCCCGGGCCAGAGATACGGCCGCTTCGGCCCGGATAAAGCAGATGCCCATTTCTTCGGGGGTTGTGCCGGCCGGCAGAATTTTTTCCAGATGATTTTTCATGATCATGGCCGGCAGGGTTTCCGGGTAATTCGAACGCGTCGGCAACAGGGTCAGATTATCGAACCGGACTCGGTCATGCAGCATGTCGGGTAAGACCAGATAGACCTTGGGCACCTTTGTGATCTGTTGGAGGAGCTGTGCTCCTTTCTGGAGCGCTTCGGCATGGACGGTGCCCATATACTGGGCCGTGGTGGTCACCAGGTCGGTGTCCGCAGCCATGATGATCAACGTGGTGACCGGGACCCGGGTTCGGGCAAGACGGGTGAAAGGGGGGGCCCCCGGCAGCTGGTTCAGGTGCCGGGCCGCAAAGGGCAACTCAGTTTCCATGTCCGGATATTCGATCTGATCGGATGTCTGTGTGTTTTTCTCGATGGTAATGCGGGTGCACAGACGGCTGACATCATCGGCAGTGAACGTATCGATGGATTTTATGGTGCCTGATACCGGTGACACCGCATACTCGGTACTGTCGTCATACAGCAGCAGTTTCTGCCCTTTCAGGACGGGATCACCTTTCCGGATCCGTCTGTTCCGGGTGCCGTCCAGGGGTTCGGGTAACAGCAGTGTCAAAAGGCCGGGGACATCGATTTTTTGGGGCGCTTCAGGATCGGGTTCCAGCAGGTCACAAGTCAACCCGGGGTTGGACAGTGCAAAGAAAGATCGTTTAATCATGAGTTACGTCCTTGTTTCAAAAATGCGGTTGTCATGACTGACGCAAGACAAAGGCGGCAGAATACCGGATTTAAAGCACATGACATGCGTTGCAGTCGATGGGCCCTGCGCCGTAATCCGCATGGCATCCGATGCATGTCTCGTGAAGGGAATCTGTTCTCGACGGCATGTAATCGTCTCCGATCTCATCATGGCAGTCACTGCAATTGTAGGTCTCGTCATCATAGATATTGTGATGACAGTCCAGGCAGTCCAGGTAATATTCATCCATGTGTGTCTGGTGGGTGAACAGGACTTTACCGGCATCGTTCTGAAACATGATGCGAACCGGATCCGCCGGTGCGGGAGGTGAGAAAGCAGCGTAACAGACGATCCCGGTGATCAATAAACCAGCCATGATCAAGACCGCAAATTTCAGGTGTGGTTGTGATGTCATATGTCAATCTTCCAGTCTATAGGGTTAGCGTTTATGTGACAAACCCACAACTGGCAGCGTATATAGTATATTGTTGCTGGGTTGGCAAGGAAAAAATTATTTTGAAGACGGCTTGCAGGCGGGAGCTGTAACCGACTTTGTCTTGCGGATCAGCACGGGTTTGAACCCTTTTTTTTGATTCATTGCCGCCGATTTTTTGTGAAGGATGAAAAACGCAATGCCGAAAAAAGAAAAACCCAGTACCATGGCGAGAAATGATGCATTGATCCGGAAAAAAGGGCCCAGGGCATCCCCGGTCAATGCGCCGGCCACCAGGCAGAGGACAGGGACGATATATATCAGAAAGGTCAGCAGCAGCGCGGATTTTGTCTGCATGCCGATCAGTACCGAATCCCCTGTTTCAACCCCCAGCGTGTTGGGGACTTCCAGGGTGATCTCTTTTCCCTGATGAATGGTGCCGCAACTGTCTTTGGCCGTGCATCCTTCACAGGCCGCGGCCCGGTTGGTTTTGATCTGTGCAACGTCCGCAGTGGCCCCGGTGACAATGCCGTGTTCAGTGATCATGGTGTATCCTTTGAAGATGGCTTCATAATTGACGTTGACCGCATTATTACCTTTTCCCGAATGACCTGTCAAATTTTTGTTTTTTTGCCTTGACAAGAAGATGTTGATCCTATATAAAGGCCGAGTCTTGATTCAAGGCATGCTCCCCAGTAGCTCAGTTGGCAGAGCAATTGGCTGTTAACCAATGGGTCCGCGGTTCAAATCCGTGCTGGGGAGCCAATTCAATCAATCAAATCCCGTTATGAGCAATTTGAGCCATTCACCGGTGAATCCAGAAGGCCCTGACGCGATTGCCATGAATCCCACTGATACAGACCTGCCGCATTTATCTGTCAAACAATTTTATGTCATTGGAATCAGGGCTGTCATCTTTGGGGTCCTGGTCATTTTTCTGCTCAATCTGGCAACCCCGCTGGAATTTGTTATGGACCGGTTCAGACAACTGGGAGAAAGGGGTGATATTTCCTGGATAAGCATTATTGCAAACCGGCTGTTCATTCTTTGCAGCATGGCGGTCCTTTCCTGTGCCCCGTTTCTGCTCATTCTCCACAGGTTTTTACTGCCGGTGTCCGCCTGCCTCAAGCAGGTGAGACAGCAAAAATCCATTATACCGGAGCTTGCTGAAACAGCCCGGAAACGGCTGCTGAATCTGCCTTTTTTTATGGTGCCTGTGTTTATCTTCTTATGGACATGTATCCCGCTGTCTGTATTTTTTGCCGCAGTGGTTACAGACATAATGGATTTTGGCACGGCCCTTGTTTTTTCCCTGCGGTCTGCCATGGTGGGAATGATTTCTGCTGCCATCGTTTTTTTCGGCATGGAAGCGCATGCCAGAAGACATCTGATTCCCTTTTTTTCCTGGCCTCAGGGTTTGGAAACCGGCTTTTCGCGCGGTCCATTTCAGACCCTCTGGAAAGAATAGTAACGGCGGTTGAGCAGGCTAAAAAAGGCAATTACAACACCCGGGTCAAAGTGGTATCCAATGATGAAATCGGCATGCTCGGGGATGCAACCAATCAGATGATCCGGGGATTGCAGGAAAAAGAGATGCTCCGGGAGGTATTTGGCCGGTATGTCACGCCCCAGATAAGAGATGAAGTGATTTCCGGCAGGATTCCTCTGGATGGAGAATACAAAGAGGTCACTGTCTTGTTCGCTGACCTGAAAGACTTTACGGCCATGACCGAAATGCGTGACCCCAAACAGATGGTCCAGATTTTAAATGCGTATTTCCAGGAGATGGACACGGCCATCAAGGCCCGTTCAGGCCTGATCCTCCAGTTTCTGGGGGATGAAATATATGCGGTGTTCGGCGCGCCTGTCCCATGTTCGAACCATGCTGAACAGGCGTTTCTCACCGCTCTGGAGATGACACAGGGATTGAAGCGTTTGAACCAGCGTTTCGCCTCACAGGGATGGCCGGTCCTGTCCCACGGCATCGGCATTCACACCGGCTGGGCAGTGGCTGCCAGTATCGGCAGCCCGGACCGGCTTTCCTATCTGCTGGTGGGTGATACCATTAATCTGGCATCCCGTCTCCAGTCTCTGACGCGCAGCCTGGATGCCAGGATTATCATTTCCGCCGATACGGTTGCCAGCCTGCCTCCCCAGCTGATCCAGCAAAATTTGTTGAAACATTCCCAATCCGTCCAGGTCAAGGGCCGGAAGGTAAAAATAGATATCTATCTGATCTCCTGACAGAATCTGTTTACAACTTTATTTGCCCATGAGCCGTTTTTCGGATAGGGTGGTGAAGCTGCGGGAAGTTTTGGGCATGGCCCTGAATGAGAAAAAAGGAACAATATATGAAATCAATCACCCCGGTTCGTGACGTATACCGGATACAATTCCGTTCTTTTACCCCCTTTCTGGTGATTTCCTTCGGCGTGGCCTGGGGTATCCTTGGACTGTACATCTTTCTCCCGGAACGTATGGGAACCATATTCGGCCAACTCACTGGCAATCATCCCCTGTTCTTCCTGGCCGTGTATGCCCCTGCGATCGCGGCATTCATCCTTGTTGCCCGCAACGATGGCATTGTCGGCCTGCGGCGCTTCCTTGGACGGGCATTGCTCTGGCGTTGCAGTGTGTCCTGGTATGCCTTTCTGATGATTGGCATTCCGTTGATTTTTATTGGCGGTTCCGCGTTACGAGGGAACCTTTTTACAGAACCGTTTCCATTTACGTCTCTTCAGGCACTGCTTGTGGCACTGTTCCTGGCCGCCATCAAAGGCCCGGTTGAGGAGTTCGGCTGGCGGGGACTTGCGTTGCCCCTTCTGCAAAGAAAGTTCGCCCCCCTTTGGGCCGGACTGATTCTTGGCGCCATATGGGGGCTGTGGCATCTGCCTGCATTCCTGTTAAGCGGAACCCAGCAGAGCGAGTGGTCGTTCACGGCATTCTTTGCCGGATGCCTGGCGATCAGCGTCATTGCAACGGCACTGTTCAACAGGTCTC
>JAABUD010000050.1 GCA_011389555.1 Desulfotignum sp.
TATCAGCCCACCCTGGCCGTGGACATGGGGGAACTCCAGGAACGCATCACCTCCACGGACAAAGGGTCCATCACCGCTGTTCAGTGCGTTTATGTGCCGGCGGACGACCTGACCGACCCGGCACCGGCCACCACATTTGCCCATCTGGACGGCACCGTGGTTCTGTCCCGCCAGATTGCCGAGCTGGGGATCTATCCGGCCGTGGATCCGCTGGACTCCACCTCCAGGATTCTGGATGCCGTCTACATTGGTGACGAGCATTATTATGTGGCCCGGGTGGTTCAGCAGACCCTGCAAAAATACAAGGAACTCCAGGATATCATTGCCATTCTGGGTATGGATGAGTTGTCTGATGAGGACAAAATCACGGTCCAGCGGGCCAGAAAACTGCAGAAGTTTCTGTCCCAGCCGTTCCATGTGGCTGAAACCTTCACCGGCATGCCCGGCGTTTTTGTAAAAGTTGAAGATACCGTAAGATCATTTAAAGAAATTATTGAAGGCAAACATGATGATCTTCCGGAAAATGCTTTCTATATGGTAGGTTCCATTGAAGATGCCATTAAAAAGGCAAAATCAGATTAATCCCCCGGAGGTAGCTCATGGCTGAAAAACTGATGCTTGAAGTGGTGACACCACAGAAAGCTGTGGTCAGCGAAGCGGTTGATACCGTTGTCGCTCCGGGGTCGGAAGGTGAGTTCGGCGCCCTGAAGGGACACACCACGTTTCTGACATCCCTGAAGGTGGGAACGCTGCGATATACAGATGCCAACGGCAAAGAAAAGCATCTGTTTGTCAATGGCGGCTTTGCGGAAGTCCTGCCGGATAAGGTTACGATCCTGGCCGAATCTGCGGAACGTAATCAGGATATCGATGCGGCCAGGGCGCAAGCCGCAAAAGAACGGGCGGAGCAGCGCCTGGCCAACCGGACTGCCGGCATCGATCTGCTGCGGGCGGAGCTGGCATTGCGGCGGGCGATTCACCGGTTGAAAGTCGCGTCATCCAGTAAATAGCAAAACGGTCTCGTTGATTGTTTCGGTGTGATAAGGGGTGCCCCCATTTATTGGGGCGCACCCCATTTTTTTCTGCACAAAAAGGGATGAAATGGATGCGTTGAGTGTAATTATTCTGGCTGCGGGCAAAGGGACCCGGATGAAATCGGATCTTGCCAAAGTGCTTCACCCGGTAGCGGGAAACCCCATGATCCTGCATGTTATTTCCTGCGCCAGGCAGGTGACATCCGATCCCCATATCCATGTGGTGGTGGGACATCAGGCCCGGAAAGTGATGCAGGTCGTGAATACCTGTTGTCATGTGAATTTTAGTTTTCAGAAAGCGCTGCTTGGAACCGGTGATGCGGTTAAATGTGCGATGCCGGCCCTTGCTCATGATGTAAAGGATGTCGTGATTCTGTATGGGGATGTGCCCCTGATCCAGCCTGACATCGTGACGGATCTGGTGTCAGCCCATCGAACATCGCATGCCAAAGTGACTATTCTGGCTGCGGATCTGGACAATCCATCCGGGTATGGGCGGATTCTTCAAGACCCCCAAAAGGATGTCATTGGTATTCGGGAAGAAGCCGATGCCAGTGATGCGGAAAAGAAAATCCAGCGGATCAATACGGGTATCTATTGTTTCGACCGGCATTTTCTGTCCGATTCCCTTGACCGGTTGAAACCGGATAACCATCAGGCGGAATATTATTTGACGGATGTGGTGGGCATTGCCTGCCGAAAAAATGAAAAAGTGGGTGTAAAAGTTTTGAAGGATTCCCGTCGGGTGCTGGGTGTAAATACACTGGATGATCTTGAAAAAACAAGACATCTGCATGGTCACATGCAAAATGAATTGCCTTGACTTTGACAAGAGATTTGATCTATACTCACGGTAAATTAATCATGGTAGGATTATAAAATTGGGGAATGAGCAGATACATAGTCGCTTTGATGAAATCGACAAAAAAATCGATAAACTGCTGGAACGCTGTCGGTCTTTACAAATGGAAAATCAGGACCTGACCTTACGGATAAACCATCTGGAATCAGACCTGGAAGCGAAAATTCAGTCGGAAGCACAGGTATCTGAACAAGAGGCAGTGATTCAATCGAAAATCGACGGGCTTTTGACAAAACTGGACGGATTTATCCAGTCGGAATGAGCCTGAACAGACGTAGGGCCGATGCCAAGGTTTCGGTAGAGGGATTTCATTGGATGAAATTATCAAAATTGATCTTTTTGGGGAAGAGTTCAGATTCAAACCGGATGATCAGGTGGAAGATCCGAAACAGATTGTCCAATATTTAACTGATTACATCCAGGAGGCAGAAAACATGGTTCCAAACAAAAAGTCAGGAAGAAACAGAATGGCTATTTTGCTTCTTGCCGCCATGAACCTGTCCAAGGATTATCATGAGTTGAAAATGCAATATGCTGAACTTGAGAAAGACATGGAGAATAAAGTTTCATCTTTGATGGAAAAAATCGATAAAGGATTGTAACCAAAACAGTTGGAAGAGTATCATTATACCCCCTGCAATGTGCGTGATTGTAACACAGACTTTGTCCTAACGCATATTAGAAAGGGAACTCACACTGATACCGGTGCGCAGGTTCCTCGTAAGCAAGGAAAAGCCTTAAGGTATTATCTGAGTGCCCACTTTTGAACCAATGGTTCAAAGCCTCTAACGCAACACGGCAATTTGCGGGGGCAACTGTTTCCTACAATATTTTCTGGTCCCGCCTCATTGTAAGACCCCTTCCCATTTTATAATCTGTAATACGATTGGCAGACACGCACCACCCTTGAAAAAGGTGTTGATAATCCCATATATGTGAAGGAGACCCGTTGAATGGAAATTGTACTTTCTCTGATTATTGTTTTGTTGCTGGTATTGGGAGTCGTTGGCTATTTCAGGATTAAAAAACAGTTTACTCTTGAAAAACTCAATATAGAGGAAGAGCAGAGACGGATTATTGAGGCGGCTGAAGTAAAAGCGGAATCATTGATCAAAGAAGCCCAGCTGGAAGCGAAATCACGGCTTTTGGAAATGAAGGGCAGTTTTGATGCGGAAACTCAGGAAACCCGTGATGAATTAAAGAAAGAGGCCCGAAGGCTTTCCAAAAAGAGTGAAAAACTCGATCAGACAGAAGATCTGCTGGTCCGGAAAGAGGCGGCGCTTCATAGCAAAGAATCTGAAATAAATAAAAAACTGGAAGCAGTGGCCAGTGATGAAGCCTATTATGCCAATCTGGTGGAAGAGACCCGAAAAGAACTGGAAAAGATTTCCGGCCTGACGCTGGATGAAGCCAGAGAATTGCTGCTGAAAACCCTGGAAGAAGAGGCCAGGCACGAAGGCGCAAAAGTAGTGAAAAAAATCACCTCAGAAGCCAGGGAGCAGGCGGATAAAGAAGCCAAAAAAATCATAGCCACCGCCATTCAGCGGTATGCCGGGGATTTTGTGGCGGAAAGAACCGTGTCTGTGGTGCATTTGCCGGGCGATGAAATGAAAGGCCGGATTATCGGAAGAGAGGGTAGAAATATTCGGGCCCTGGAAGCCGCCACCGGTATTGATTTGATCATCGACGACACCCCTGAAGCCGTGATTCTTTCCGGATTCAATCCGGTGCGGCGGGAAGTGGCCCGATTGTCTCTGGAAAAATTGATTTCCGACGGCCGGATTCATCCGGCCAGAATAGAGGATGTGGTGGAACGGGCTGGCAAGGAAGTGGATCTTGCCATCAAGGAGGCCGGCGAACAGGCGGCCTTCGACTTAGGGGTCCATGGCATCAATCCGGAGTTGATCAAGGTTCTTGGCAAATTGAAGTTCCGGACGTCATATGCCCAGAACGTGCTTCAGCACTCTTTTGAAGTAGCGTTTCTGGCCGGTGTGATCGCGGCTGAACTGAAACTCGATGTCAAACTGGCCAAACGGATGGGCCTGCTCCATGATATCGGCAAAGCCGTGGATCATGAAGTGGACGGGGCTCATGCCATTATCGGTGCGAAACTGGCCAAAAAATACGGAGAGCTGGATTGTGTGATCAATGCCATTGCCGCCCATCATGAAGATCAAATGCCCACGTCGGTGTATGACTATATTGTCCAGGCAGCCGACGCTCTGTCCGGGGCCAGACCGGGTGCCAGAAAAGAAAGTCTTGAGAATTACATCAAACGGCTGGAGGACCTTGAAAAAATAGCCAATGCATTCGATGGGGTGGTCAATACCTATGCCATTCAGGCAGGACGTGAAATTCGCGTGATCACTGAAAGTGAAAAGATCAATGATGAAGATGCGATGCTGCTGTCCAGGGAAATCGCCCGGCAGATTGAAGAGAACCTGACATTTCCGGGCCAGGTCAAGGTGGTGGTGATTCGAGAAACCAGAGCGGTCGAGTATACCAAAAAATAGCAGGGAAATCATGAGTGTCTTATCAGTGTTGAAAGAGCGGGGTTTTATTGATGCGGTGACCCATACCGCGGAGCTGGAAGCATACCTGGAAAACAACCGGATCACCTGCTATATCGGGTTCGATCCCACCGCCACCAGTCTTCATGTGGGTAGTCTGGTGTGTATTATGGCGCTGGCCCATATGCAGCAAAACGGCCACCGGCCCATCGCCCTGGTGGGAGGGGGTACCGGGCTGATTGGCGACCCATCCGGAAAAACCGAAATGCGCCAGATTATTACCCAAAAACAGATTGATGAAAATAAAGCCGGGATCCAGGCGCAGCTGGGCAGATTCATCCATTTTGACAAGGATCAGGCTTTGTTGCTGGACAATGCCGAATGGCTGACAAAACTGGAATACATCCCGTTTTTGCGGGATATCGGACGTCATTTTTCCATCAACCGGATGATCAAGGCGGAAAGCTACAAGGCCCGGATGGAGTCGGATGAAGGTCTGACCTTCATTGAGTTCAACTATATGCTGCTTCAGGCCTATGATTTCATGAAGCTGGCTGAAAATTATGATTGCCTGCTTCAAATGGGGGGCAGTGATCAATGGGGCAACATTGTGGCCGGGACTGATCTGATTCGAAGAACGCTCGGGAAACAGGCGTTTGGAATTACCTTTCCATTGATCACCACGGCTTCGGGCATCAAAATGGGGAAAACCCATAAAGGTGCGGTATGGCTGGATCCGGAACGGTTTTCTCCCTATGATTACTACCAGTTCTGGGTCAATTGCGATGATGCGGATGTGGCCAGATTTCTGGCGTTGTTCACATTTCTTCCCATGCATGAAATCGATCATGTCAAAACCCTTGAAGGGGCTGATTT
Source organism: Desulfotignum sp. (assembly GCA_011389555.1). Classification (GTDB taxonomy): domain Bacteria; phylum Desulfobacterota; class Desulfobacteria; order Desulfobacterales; family Desulfobacteraceae; genus Desulfotignum. Next base: position 5,283 of record JAABUD010000050.1, read on the forward strand.
GAACAAAGCCAAGACCATTCTGGCCTATGAAGCCACAAGAATTGCCCATGGAGAGATCCAGGCCCGGAATGCACTGAAAGCCTCGGCATCGGTTTTCGGTGCCTTCGAGGTGCCTGAGGGCCTGTTGCCCGGCGCAACAATCCCACGGGGCATGCATTCGTCCGCTACCGACGACGCAGTTCCGACAACGCATATCGATCGAAAAGACGTGGGTGAAACCGATTGTGTCATTGACCTGTTTACCCGAACCGGTTTGTGCACATCCAAATCAGATGCAAGACGTCTGGTAAAGCAGGGTGGCGCTTATTTGAACGGAAACCGGATATCTGGCATTGACCAGAAGATAGGTGACGTCGACCTGGATCAGGGGGAAATACTGCTTCGGGCCGGTAAAAAAAAGTACCATAAGATAATTGTAAGATGATGTAAAAAAAGGTTTGACAAACCATTTACGGACCTGTATATTATCCTGGTTTTTCGAACACGGAATTTGTGGGCGAAAATAACGGAATTACCGGATGTTTGATCTTTGAAAATTGGTCAGTGATAAAGTTTGAAGCGGGTCTTGAACAAGACCTTAAGAGTTTGTAGTTAAAGGATTTAACTGGAGAGTTTGATCCTGGCTCAGAATGAACGCTGGCGGCGTGCTTAACACATGCAAGTCGAACGAG
>JAABUD010000051.1 GCA_011389555.1 Desulfotignum sp.
TCTTCGGGGATCTGGTCTTTTGACGCAGCCAGGCTTCTGGCCCGGATCACCACCTGATCCATGTCAATGCCCATGGGGCATTCCTGGGTGCAGCGGTTACAGATCAGACAGTCCCAGAGCATCTGGCTGTCCACCAGTTCCTGTTCCAGTCCCAGCAGGGCCATGCGTACGATCTGCCGGGGCACGGGGCCGCCGGGCTGGTCAAACCAGGTGCACCGGGAGTTGCAGATCCCGCAGGTCAGACATTCATCCGTATTGTCTCCCTGGTTCAGCCGGTTGAGAAGCCGGCTCAGTTCCGTATCTTTTTCAAGGATGGCTGTTTTCATAATCATGTATCCTTTGATGAAATCCGGGTGTCGGAAATTATGCGGGCAAATTGTTGTGTTTCATTGGCTGCCACCGAATGCCATGCCACCTTGTCCGGAGTGATGCCGGGCAGGTCCAGGAGATGGGCCACTTCTTTCTGCGCGCTGGCAGTGCCGTTCATGGACCGGCAGTTGCCTTCATGACACCCTGCCACAATCACTTTTGCCGCACCATTGATCAGCAGTTTGAGAATCAGGTTCACGCCGGCCCGGCTGGCGCAGGGGACCGATATCAACCGGATCGGGTCGGGCAGAGTCAAGGGACCGGCAGCCAGTGCGGCTGACCGTTGACAGGCCAGAACCACCACCTCGCCGTTTTCGGCCGGCTCCGCGACCGGGTCCGGAGGGCATACCGTGGATTCAATGGCCAGGGCCGGACAGTTGGCCACGCACAGGTGACATCCGAAACAGGCGTCCGGAACGATTTCAGGCCGTTCCTTTTCATTGAGGACAATGGCCTGGTGCGGACAGATACGCAGGCAGGTCAGGCATTGGGCACATTTTTTCTGGTTGATTTCCACGCCGGGATTCCGGGCCGGACCGGAAAAGTTCAGATCTGCCATGATGCTGTTCAATTCCGCAGTCAGATCCGCATCATCCACATCATCATGGCCGGCACCGGCAAAATAGATGCCTTGTCTATGGCTTTGGGTCAGACGATGGCGGACATTGGGTGATTGGAGAAACCCCTCTTTATCCCGGTATTGTGTCAGCAGCCGGGCCGTGGTTTCCATTTCAATGCCGGGCACCGGCCCTGCAGGAACAACCAGTTGATCGCATTGCAGGGTGACGGAAATGCCGGGCAGAGTGGTTTCATCCAGAGTCAGAGAAAAGCCGGCACCGGTTTTTTTGATTTGAATCTCTTTGGGCATGGTGCATCTTAAAAACCGCACCCCGGCCTTTCGGGCCTGATCATACAGCTGTTGTCCGGTGGGACCGTGCACCAGCATGTGGGTCATGATCACCGTGATCTGCCGGCCGGCTTTTTGTGCGGTCAAAGCCGCGTTCAATGCCAGGCGCGCCTCTTTTTTGTGTTCAGGTCCGGTATAATCCAGCAGAATAACGGAATGTTGCGGCAGTTGTGCGGTGGGTGTCCGGGAAAAAGTGGTCAGGTCCATGGCATCGGCAAGGGCATCGTGCCCGGCAACGGTCGGGTATTCCGGTTCCGGTGCGGCAATGATGGCGCTGCATGTCATGGTTTTGCGATCCCCTTCCTGTTCGTACCGGACGGTGAATCGCCCGGCGGTTCCGTCCACACCCATGATTCTGCCCGGATCCATGAAAGTGAGGCCATCCATTGCCGTGCCCTGCCCGAAACAGACAGTGGTATGTCCGTTTCGGGCCAGGGTTTCAGCCATGGTTTTTGCCTGAAGTCCGTCCCCCCACACCAGCACATCCGCTCTTGCAGAAGCATCATGCCCCAGTTCCTTTAACACCGCTGCCGCGGCAATTCGGCCGTCCTGCCGGGAGCGTAAGATATCTTTGGGACCGGCGGCACAGCCTGCCACATGGATGCCGTCGGGTAAGGAGGCATCCGGGGTATTGAAAAATCCCCAGCGGTTCGGATGGACAGCCAGCTGAGTGGCCATCTGAGTTGATTTTGAAGAGGGCGACATGCCCACGGACAATACGGCCAGATCAAAGGATTTGGCGATTCTGGATCCGGAATCCGGATCTTCGACAATGACGCGCAGTCGGTCCGTGTCCGGTTCCGGCAGAATCTCCGCCGGTACTCCCTGGGCCAGGGTGACTCGGGTGGACAGATCGGCTGCCAGACAACGGGTTTCCTTGCCGATGGTCTGCAAATCCATGTGAAACAAAGTGATTGCAGCGTCCGGCAGCAGATAAAGCAGTTTGTCTGAATGCCGCAGTGAAATTTTACAGCAGACCTGGGAACAGAAATCCCGGTCCAGTTTTCGGTTTCTGGAGCCGACACACTGGATAAAGGCGATCTTTGGCTGGGTGGCTTTTCCCAGAAAATCGGTCAGGGTTTCTTCTTTGAGCATCTGGTTCAGCCGGGCCGTGGTGATGACTTTATCGTGTTGACCGAATTGCAGGCTGGACAGGATCGAAGGATCAAAAGGTGTGAACCCGGTGGCCAGAATGATCCGGGCCGCGTGAACCGTATCTCCGGATGTCAGTCGTGCAGCGAATCCGTCGTCGGTTTTCTCCAGGCTGTCCAGGGTGGTGTTCAGATGCACAGAAATGTTTGCGTGATGATCGGTGTGATGGATCATGTCATCGGCCAGACAGGCCCCGCAGTGCCGGCATTCATCCGTGGCCATGCAGGCCCAGGATGCGGCATGCCCTCCCAGCCGGTCGGCCGCTTCAACCAGATGTACCTGAATATTTTGGTCCCCCAGCTTTCGGGCGGCTGCCATACCGGCAACCCCTCCCCCCAGAACCAGGACACTGTCGGAAGTGTGAGTCATATGTGCCTCCAGGATATGTGTGACAGTTCATTTTACTTCAAGAGCTTATCACATTCCCGGGGGGAAAAAAAAGAATTAAAATCCGCACGGATAATCCTACACAGCAGACCAGGCCGCTGACTGTCTTTTGGGTTTGAGGCCGGCCGGCAGCCAGCTGGTATTTTGGGGACGGCGATTTTTCCCCGGCATGGCGGGTGCGGATTTGCCCCGGGCTTTTTGGGGGGCTTCTTTGGTTTTTACCATTTTTGAAACCGGTTTTACCGAAACCGCCGCCCGGGATATTTTTCGGTCATCGATGACCGGTATCGGTCTGACAGGCAGCTGTTTTTTGAGCAGGCGCTGGATATTGGCCAGAAGGCCCTGTTCATCGCTGCTTACCAGAGACAGGGCTTCTCCTCTTTCACCGGCCCGGCCGGTGCGGCCGATGCGGTGGATATAGTCTTCGGCCACATGGGGCAGGTCAAAGTTGACCACGTGGGGCAGGTGTTTGATATCCAGGCCCCGGGCTGCAATGTCCGTGGCCACCAGGGTCTGGACCGCCCCGCTTTTGAAATCCGCCAGGGCCCGGGTCCGGGCCGCCTGGCTTTTGTTGCCGTGGATGGCTGCCGCTGTAATGCCGTCACTGAGCAATTGTTTGGTGAGCCGGTTGGCCCGGTGCTTGGTGCGGGTGAATACCAGGGTCTGGTGCCAGCTGCCGTCCCGGATCAGGCCGGACAGAAGGCTGCGTTTCCCGTCCTGGGGTACCTGGTATACCTCCTGATCAATGGCCCGGGGGGCGTTATTGCCGGGGGATACTTCTATCTGAGCCGGGTTTTTCAGCAGTCCGTCAGCCAGGTTCCGGATCTCCCGGGTATAGGTGGCGGAAAACAGCATGTTCTGCCGCTTGACCGGCAGGCGTTGGATCACTTTGCGGATATCATGGATAAACCCCATGTCCAGCATGCGGTCTGCTTCATCCAGAACCAGGCAGTGGACCCGGGAAAGATCCAGGGTTTTTCTGCCCACATGATCCAGCAGCCGTCCCGGTGTCGCCACCAGGATGTCCACCCCTTTCTGGAACTGTTTGATCTGCGGATTGATATTGACCCCGCCGAAAATCACTGCGGTGCGCAGGGACAGAAACCGGCCATAGGCTTTGAAATCATTTTCCACCTGGGCGGCCAGTTCCCGGGTGGGAGTCAGAATCAATGCCCTGGGCCGCCGGGTGTTTTTTTGATCCCGTTCCAGGTGTTGTAAAATGGGCAGGGCAAATGCAGCTGTTTTCCCGGTCCCGGTTTTGGCACCGGCAAGGACATCGGATCCGTTCAGTACTTCAGGAATGGCTTTTTCCTGAATAGGGGTGGGGGTGGTGTGGCCCAGTGCCTCGATGGCACGGAGCAAAGGGGCGCAAAGCCCCAGATGTTGAAACGACATGGGTTGTTCTCCTCTTAATCGCCCGCCTGCACAACGCAGAACCGATCCAGGCTGAAATAATAAATAATAGGGTATAAGGATTGGGGTAAATTAAGAAAAGGAATCGACCGCAATACTCCAGGCACCGACCGGAGGGCGCCTAAAAAATAACAGTTTATCACAGTAAGGATATATTGCAAGTAAAATTTCTACGGCATGACCCACATCCTGATAATGAACCAGAAACAGGATGCCGGCCGCGGACAGGAGAATGGCTTCAGTCAGGGTCCACCGCGTGTCAACAGAAAATGGGGCATGAACCGCGGGTCGATCCGGTCCGGATGGATAGTGGCATATTCATCACGGATTTCGATCATCAGGTCATTGAGCAGGTCCTTTACCGGGCCGGGCAGGTCTTGTGTACCGATGGCCTGGGAAGCCCACACAGCCAGATCATCCGACCGGATGTCCCTGTCTCGGTCCGGGTCGCTTCGGGTATCATCGCCGATGTTGGGACTGCGGTGACTCGGGCGCTTCAGACCGGGATCATCGGCAAACAGAGCCTTGAAGAACGGTTTGAATGCGGCAATGTCAATGGGGGACAGATCCGGTGCCAGTCCCAGGCGGTCTTTTGCCCAGAGGGTGAGAATCAGGCTCTTGTAAGTGAGGACCCCTTTACTGAATGAGGCGATGTCCGGGTCCAGCCGGGCCAGCAGTCCGTCGATGCCCATGATCCGGTCCACAGCCTGCCGGGTGGCCTGGATGTCGGCCAGAGAGGCGAAATGCCGGTACAGCTCACCGGTCTCATAATTGTCAAAATACAGGGGCCGGTCCAGCAGCAGGCCGCCCATCATCCCTAAAAACGTTTCACCCAGAAAACTCAAGGGCAGTTTCCGCTGAAGGATAAAGCTTCGCCTGTACCAGTCGCTCACCGCGGTTTTCAGCTGGATTCCGGCCCGGGAGCCGGTGCGGAAAATATCTTCCAGATAATAGGTCTGGATCAGATCCGCCGCGCTTTCCAGGCTGGCGTTTTTCTGGAGAATGGTTTCCAGTCCCAGACTCAGAAATGCAGAGGTTTTCCGGATGGTTTCTGTCAGGGTGTCTGCATCCCGGATCTTGAGGCGGTCCGCAGAAATGACTTTGTTTATCAGCGCGGCCAGCTCCGATTCCAGGGTGAGCATGAAATCGGCTGAAACCCGGGCCAGGGAGTTGACAAACAGGTCGTCTCCGGCCAGAAACTGCGTAAAGCTCTGGGGTGGCAGGGGCAGGTCCGGATCAAACGTGTCAGAAGAGAATACTTGGGTTTTCGGGCGTTTGCGCAATGCGGTGAGAGGGGTGGGCTGGTAAATACCGATGGCTTCATGGAACGGCAGAAATCCTTTTTCCGCCAGGCGGATGGTTTTGAGCCGAAATTGTTCCTCTTCGGTTTCTGCCGGCATTACATTCAAGGTTTCCAGCATCAGCCCGTGAAACACGGACAGGTCCATTTCCGCCAGTTTTCTGACCATGGAATCGATCAGCTCGGAGGCCTGAACCTCTTCGGACAAAGGCATGTCCTCGTCCGAATCCGGGTCATCTGTCTGCATTTCTTCGGGAAACCGGAAATAGAATTTGTCATCCAGGGTCGTGTAGTTGTCAAAATCGTCTGGCGGGACCTCATCATGTT
>JAABUD010000052.1 GCA_011389555.1 Desulfotignum sp.
ATCTCCCCGGGAGGTGTGGGGTATGACATCAACTGCGGGGTGCGGCTGGCCACCACGGCATTGACAGAAGAAGATATCCGTCCTTACCTGGAACCGCTGGCAACCCATCTGTTCCAGGCCGTGCCGTCGGGGGTGGGGTCCAAAGGATCGGTCCGGCTGTCAGTCCGAAACCTGAAACAGGTCCTGACCCGGGGCAGTGCCTGGGCCGTGGACCGGGGGTTCGGCGAAGAGAGCGATATCGCGCACACCGAAGAAAACGGGTGCCTGAGTCAGGCCGATCCCGGCCTGTTGAGTGACCGGGCCCTGGAACGGGGCAGAGACCAGCTGGGCACCCTGGGATCAGGCAACCATTTTCTGGAGATCGGGGTGGTGGAAAAGATTTTTGATGAACGAATTGCCCGGGTATTCGGGTTGTTTCCCGGGCAGGTGACCGTGATGCTGCACTCCGGCTCCAGGGGCCTGGGATACCAGGTGTGCGACGATCACCTCGGGGTCATGAAACAACGCGTGGCCCGGCTGGGACTGACCCTGCCGGACCGGCACCTGGCCTGTGCCATGATCCGCTCGAATGAAGGTCAGGCCTATCTGTCCGCCATGGCCTGTGCCGCCAATTTTGCCTGGGCCAACCGCCAGGTCATGCTGCACCGGGCCCGGCAGGTCTTCATGCAGACCCTGTCCATCAGCCCGGACAGCCTGCGCATGAATCTGCTATATGATGTGTGCCACAACATCGCCAAAAAAGAGACCCATCACGTGAACGGAAAAAAACAGACGGTATGCGTGGTACGCAAGGGCGCCACCCGGGCGTTCGGCCCGGGACAACCCGGCATCCCGGACCGGTTCCGGGCCACGGGCCAGCCGATTCTCACCCCCGGAGACATGGGCCGGGCCTCCTATGTGCTGTGCGGCACGGACACGGCCATGTCCGACACCTTCGGGTCCACCTGTCACGGGGCCGGACGGCTGCTGAGCCGGAAAGCCGCCAAAAAAGCGGGCAAAGGCCGGCTCATCCAGCAGGAGCTGGCACAAAAAGGCATCCTGGTGAAATACACGGGCCGGTTCACCCTGACCGAGGAGATGCCCGAGGCTTACAAGGATGTGTCGGACGTGGTGGACGTGGTCCATGGGGCCGGGATATCCCGAATGGTGGCAAGGCTGAGGCCCATGGCCGTGATCAAAGGGTGACACGTTTCTAACTTGCTTCTAATGGTTTCCTGACACGGGCAGGCGATATTACCAATTGATATTTTTGACAATTCATGGTAGTGTATACGAAATTCAACCCAGAGGAGTGTTGCGAAATGGAAATAAAATATATCTGTACCCACAACCATTGCAGTTATCCCGGATCCACCCGGTTTACGATGTCTTTCAAGGCCGAATCCATCATGGATGACAAGAACGTGGCCACCCCGTTCTGCCCTTTCTGCAAAAATGAGATGGTTCCGGCGCCCTTGATCCCCATGGACTGCGATCCCCGAATCACGACCGATTGTACGACCGTTGACTGATCACGGATTCCTTTCTTTCTTTCTTTTTTTCCCCTTTTGCCTGAAATCGGCAGAGGGGGGGAACGATCCCTCATAAATATCCTTTAAAATCCGATTGTCCGGTGCTATATTCAAACAGGGTTATTCTGCTGACAGGCGGTATTTCCGCCGGAAGCCAGGCAGCACAAGGAGTGAGACTATGCATGATGACGCCCCTTTAGGGGAGATGCTCCCGTTTACCATCACCCGATACCGGGACAACACCCTTTCAGGTGAAGACACCCATGTGGCGGCTGAGGTTCCTTTGACTTTCGAGGTCAACGACCGGGAAATCGCCACGCTCATGTGCACCCCTTCTCATCTGAAGGAATTTGCCTGGGGGTTTCTGTTCACCTCCGGATTCATCAAATCCGCTGACGATATTTCCTCTTTTTCCCTGGATGACACCCGGTGGCGGGCCGACATTCAGGTCCAAGATCCGGTGGACCCCGACCTCTTGGGCCGGCGGGTGTACACGTCCGGATGCGGCAAAGGGGTGATGTACACCTCCATGATGGAGCTGTCGTCCCGCCATCCCATTCCAGGCGATGTTCAGATTCATGGTTCCGACATTATCGAGGTGATCCGCTGGCTCCAGCACTGCTCGGACCTGCACCGGATCACGGGCGGGGTCCATTCCGCATCCGCCAGCATCGAAGGGCGGATCCCGGATTTTTTCATCGACGATATCGGCCGGCACAATGCCGTGGACAAAGTGCTGGGCTCGTTGCTCCTGAATAAAACCGACTGCAGCCGGGTCATGCTGGTCTGCACAGGCCGGATCTCCTCTGAAATCCTGCACAAGGCCAGACGTCTGGAAATTCCCGTTCTGGCTTCCCGGGGGGCGCCTACCCACCAGAGCATCCTGCTGGCTGAAGAGATGGGCATCACGCTGGTGGGATTTGTCCGACCCACCAATTTTGCCGTGTTCACCCATGCCCGACGAATCTTAGAAAATGGAGGCCCAAAAAAATGACACCATCTCAAGACATTTTCACCACGGCCCTGGTCTATGAAAAAAAGATCCGGGATCTTTACCGGTCCGCCGTGGAAAACATTGACGATCCCCGGGGGAAGGAACTGTTCCAGGCCCTGGCGGATGATGAACAGAGCCATGTGGCGTTTCTGGAGCACGGCCTGACCCTTTTACAGGAGGAAAAAGATCAGGAGCTGGAAAAGCCCGGCACCTCGATCCCGTTTCAGGCCCGGGACTTTGAGAAAATCAAGCAGATGGCCGACCAGATCCCGAAAAATATTCTGGGCGATCTCAAACGGGTGCTGAATGCGGCCCTGTCCCTGGAACTGGAAACCAGCCGGTTTTACCGGGATGCCATTCAAAAGGTGGCGGCCGGCCCGGTGCGGGAAATTCTGGAAAAATTCCATGACATCGAGCAGCGCCATGTGGAGGTGGTCCAGATCGAACTGGATTTCGCCTCCAACAACGGGTACTGGTTCAATTTCATGGAAACCGACATGGAAGACTAGATGCCCGCGGACCTGCTGACGTTTCTGCCGGCCGGCATGACATGGGAGATGCTGGCCGTCTATGGATTTCTGACGGGCGTTATCCTTTTGTTCGCCTTAGATCTGGTGCGGGTGGACATGGTGGGGCTGCTGGTCATGGTGCTGCTGCCCCTGTCGGGACTGATCACCCCTGCCCAGGCTATCTCCGGGCTGAGTTCCAACGCCGTGGTGTCCATCATCGCTGTCATCATCATCGGCCACGGCCTGGACAAGACCGGGGTGATGAACCAGGTGGCCGCGCAGATCATCCGGCTGTCGGGAAAAAGTCAGACCCGGATGATGGGCCTGGTGGCGGGCACCGTGGCCGTGATCTCCAGTTTCATGCAGAATATCGGGGCTGCGGCCCTGTTTCTGCCGGCGGTGAACCGCATGTGCCGGCAGCTGAATATTCCCATCTCCCGGATACTCATTCCCATGGGATATGCCGCGGTCATCGGCGGATGCATCACCCTGGTGGGCTCCAGTCCGCTGATTCTGCTCAATGACCTGGCCGCTTCCTGGTGGCGCGCCAACCCGGACCTGGTGGCCCGCCAGCCTTATTCCCCGTTTTCCCTGTTTTCCGTGGCACCCATGGGGATCGCCCTGGTGGCGGCGGCCCTGGTTTATTTCACTTTTCTGGGGAAATGGGTGCTGCCGAAATCCGCGCCGGCTCCAGATACCTGCAACCTGCTGAACCATGACCTGGAATGCACCTACGGCCGGGAAGTGAGCACGGTGTTTGAACTGGCCGTGCCCGGCGATTTTTTCACCCGGCGTCTCGAGGAACTGGAACTGCGGCCGAAATACCATGCCACTGTGGTGTGCATTTCCAAACGAAACTGCCGGTACCGGGTCACGGAACCCGGACGGGCGGATGTAATCGAGCCGTTCGATGTGGTGGGCATTGTGGCCAACAAAGAACACGCCCGGGACCTGGCAAATGATCTGGGATGGACGTTGAAAAACGAACTCAATGTCCTGTCCGGGGTGCTGTCCGTGGATAACGCCGGGATCACCGAAGCCATTGTCACCCCCAGATCTGAACTGGTGGGTAAAACCTTTCACGAATACGGGTTCCGCAAGAAACTGCGGGTCAACCCCCTGGCCCTGTACCGGCAGAACCAGCTGATCCTGGAAAACATCTCTGAAATCAGGATCCAGCCCGGCGATGCCGTGCTCCTCCACGGGGAATGGGAAAAACTGCACCTGCTGAAGCAAAAACCTGTCCTGGCGTTTACCGAACACCTGAAAGGCGAAATCCTGTATCCGGAAAACGCCCTCAAAGCGCTGGGTTGCCTGGGTCTGGCCCTGGTGCTGGCGCTGGGATTCAACATTCAGTTGTCCATCTCCCTGTTGGCCGGGGCCGTGGGCATGGTGCTGACCCGGGTGATGACCCTGGATGAAGCCTACCGCAGTGTGGACTGGATGACGGTGTTTCTTCTGGCCGGGCTCATCCCTCTGGGCATTGCGTTTGAAAAAACCGGAGCTGCCGGATTTCTGGCCACGGGCCTGACCCATCTGCTGCACGATTTCCTTACTCCCGTCACCCTGTTTGTGCTGGTGGGTGCCCTGACTTCGGCCTTTACCCTGTTTGTGTCCAACATCGGGGCCACCGTGCTCATGATTCCCCTGGCCATGAACATGGCCGTGCAGTGCCAGGCAGACCCCAGAATGGCGGCCATGCTGGTGGCCGTTGCCGCATCCAACACCTTCATTCTGCCCACCCACCAGGTCAATGCCCTGATCATGCGGCCCGGGGGATACCGGGTCAAAGACTATGTCCGGGCCGGTACGGGCATGACCCTCATTTTCATGGCCGTGGTCATGTTCATGTTCTGGGCGGTCTACGGCATTTCCGCCTGACCGGACCCACCGTAAAAACAGATCCTTTACATTTGTACCTGGATGACTATTGTGAATCTCAGAATGTTTGTTGATTATGACACCAACCACTGCCAAAGGAGCGATCATGAAAGCATTGAAATTCTATTTTGAAAACACCAAAGGGACCGGTGTTCTGGCCACTGCAGACAGCGAAGGCAAAGTGGATGCCGCCATCTATTCCCGGCCCCATTTTCTGGAAGAAGACAAGCTCGCCTTTATCATGCGGGACCGGCTGACCCACCACAACCTGACATCCAATCCCCATGCCTCGTTTCTTTTCATTGAAAACGGTCCCGGCTATAAAGGGAAGCGACTGTTCTTGAAAAAGGTCAAAGAGGAAGAAAATCCGGAACTGGTGGGCAAAATCAAGCGCCGCAGATACACGGATGAAAACCAGGATCCCAGATTCCTGGTCTACTTCACCCTGGAAAAGGAACTGCCCCTGATCGGTGACAGCGACCAATAGCCGTCAGGACAACATCTGCCCGGCATCCTGCTGAAATGGATTGATGATGGTAAGGTCATGGATCTGCTGTCCGTGCTGCTGATCCTCGGACAGCAATATGGAACAATTTGCTTTGATTGCCGCAGCCACGATCAATGAATCCCACCAGGAAAATTGACAGGTGTCCTGTATTGACCAGCTGTTTTTGATAATGTTCAGATCCACTGTAACCGGATGCCAGGCCATCAGGTTTTTGATATCCAGCCGGGCATGACTTTTTGTCATGCCCGGTTTCTATTTGCCAGACTTGACAGAAACCAACTTCTGCCATATGATGTGAATTGTGAATCACAATTCTTTTCGGAGCATCTTATGCCGGCACCCAAAATACAAACCCTTCAGCGCCAGGAACAGATCACCCAGGCAGCCCTGGACCTGATCAATGAGAGCGGGGTGACCGGGTTGAGCATTGCCGGAATCGCCCGGCG
>JAABUD010000053.1 GCA_011389555.1 Desulfotignum sp.
GTGTTCATGGCCGACATGGGCCACGTTGTTCACCGTATCCAGAAAATGCCGGCCGGTGTCATCGATCAGAAACGCCCCGCTGCCCCGGACGATCTTCAGCGGGGTGTCATAGGACAGGCTCAGGCTTTTGCCCAGGTGCTGTCTGCGGAATGCCAGGACCCTGTCCGTGTCCGAAGCCGGTTTCCGGGCCAGGGCAGGATTTTTGAAAAACAGGTTCGGGTCCGGGCAGATGCTCTGCCACACCTTTTTTTGTTCCGGAAATACCACCCGGGGAAACGCCCCTCCATACCCCGGTGGGTCCAGCATCACCTGGAAATGCAGATGGGGCAGCCGGTTTTTTGTGCGGGCAGCCACCCCCCCCAGTTGTTCCCCTTTCTGGATCATCTGATTTTCCTTGAGCCGGTTGCCGCATTCCGGGTCCAGGCCCCCATACAGGAGATGGAACTCGATGGCTTCCGGCGTGCGGTGGGCCAGAACCAGGGCCGCACTCCCGGCTTCCCGGGGACTCTCTTCGATATGGCTGTGCCTGTCTTCCATGCAAATCTGCACCACCCGGCCGTCAAACAAAGCATGGACCGGAGTTCCCGGCATTGCCCACACATCCATGCCCAGGTGCAGGCTGCGGCGGACCGGTCCGCTGTTCCCCTCCGCCCGGATTGGACATGTTTCTCCCATGCCGGCTTCGTACGCTTTCAAAAAAGGTTCGGCCCGGTATTCCAGGTATCCGCCCGTCGGTACCGCCCCTTTCTGCCGCCGGGAGAGACGGCCCAGCTCAAAGGCCAGCCGGTCCGGATCCGAATAATCCACGGCATGCCCCAGCCAGGTGCTTCCCACGCTCAAGTCCACGGGAACCGGCACCGGCGCAGCACCTGAACCCGCACCGTCACCCCCCAGCAGGTCTGAAAACCGAGTATCACATCTGCCGGCCCACGCCACAAACCCTGATTCACCGGGATGGGGAGTCATGCCACACGCCTGTCTGAAACTGTAATGGGCCAGGTGTTCATCCACGGCCCGCCACTGTGTCAACAGGTCCCAGGCCGGTTTTTCACTGATCAGCAGATAAGTGTTTTCCGGCTCTTTGACACGATTGAGGGCGGATTGGGTGACACTGATCACCAGGCGCATGGCCACCAGGGTATGCAGCAGAGCCAGCTCTGTTTCCTCCAAAGGAAATGCCGAGTGATACCCGTTTACCACGCATTGTGCGGCTCTCAGCGGATCCGGCCTTCCCATGGCCGCATAGGCCACGGCCACGGCCAGGTCATTGACGGTCTGGGTGTACACCGCATCCCCGTAGTCGATGATCGCCCTGACTTCAGGGTTTATCCGGTCCGGGGTGACCACCACATTGTTGTCATTGACATCGTTGTGCACCACGCTTTTACGCAGGCCCTGATAAGTTTCCTGAATCTGTGTGAACCGGTGATAAAAAAAATCGATGATATCTTGCTGTCCACCGGTGAACAGATCCAGATGATCCCGGGTCCAGCCGGCCTGTGCCAGATCCCATACCAGGTCCCGGTGGGCCATGCCATGGTCGACCCCCTGCAATGCGGTTGTCACTTGCCCCGCCTGCCGACCCAGGCTGATCAACAGCTGGTCGGTGACCGGATTCACCCGGGACCACAGCCGGCCTTCGATCCAGGTCAGCAGCCGGACCCGGCGCAAATTTCCGGCATCATCCGTGATATCGCAGATGAAACGGCCGTCTGCCGCCGGCACGGTCACCGGACAGGTCACCGGCACATCCGCTGCCGCCAGATGATCCAGCAGGGCCTGCTGAAACTCGATATCGTCCAAAGACACATCCGGCCGGCTGATCTTGAGCACAAACTGCCGCTCACCGTCCGTGAGTTTGAAATTGAAATCCAGTTCTCCCGGCAGGGGCTGGATATCACCTGAGATCCCATACAGGCGCCGGGCAATATCTGTCGCCTGATCCGGGGTCATACGTATGGATGAATAGGGTGGGTTCATGATCTATACCTTTCGTGAAATTGAAATGATGTCTCCGGGAAGCTTATATCTGGATATTCCCTTCAAACACCCGCCGGGCCGGGCCGGTCTTGAACAGATGGTTGCTTGTCGAATCCCAGTAAATGGACAATGCACCGCCATCCAGAAGCACAGTGGCCCGACGGGTCTGGATCCGGCCGGAGACATGGGCCGCCGTCAGCGCGGCACAGGCACCGGTACCGCAGGCCAGGGTGATGCCGGCCCCCCGTTCCCAGACCTTCATTTTCAACGTCTGGGCGTCCATCACCTGGATGAACTCCACATTGGTTTTTTCCGGAAACCGGGGGTGGATTTCAAGGGCCCGGCCCCGGGCCGCCGCATCCACTTTTGACAGATCCTCCACAAACACCACGGCATGGGGATTGCCCATTTTCACCACCGTTGCCGTGACAATCCGGCCGTCTTTCATGTCAATGGGTTCCTCGATGGCCGTGTCTTTTTGACTGATAAAAGGAATCTCTTCGCACGTCAGCACCGGCGGTCCCATATCCACCTGAACGGCGGTCACCCGCCCGGATTCATCCACCTTCACCGTGGGGATGACCGTGCCCGCATCGGTCTGCACCCGGATCTGTTTTTTGTCAAAGATTTTTTTTTCATACAGGTACCTGGCAAAGCAGCGCATGCCGTTGCCGCACATGCCGGCCCGGGACCCGTCCGAATTAAAGATCACAAAACGGATATCGTGATCTTCCGAATTTTGCACCAGGATGATGCCGTCCGCACCGATGCCGAAATGCCGGTCGCACAGTTTTTCTGCCAGCCGGGGATAGGGCATGCCGGCGTCAATGGATCCGTTCCGGTCGTCCATGACAATGAAATCATTGCCGATCCCTTCCATTTTTGAAAACCAAATCTGTGTCATATCCCCCATCCTTACGATGGGGTCAGGCCTGCTTTATTGTCGTTATTGTGGCAATAACGACAATAAAGCAGGCCTGACCCCGATTTTAATTCAACGTCTCCAGCACAACGTCACCCAGGGCCTCTTTCTGCCAGTTTCGCAGCAGGTCCATGGCATCCAGGTCCGCACGGGTGACCGGTCTTTCAAGGGCCAAAGCCATGATGGTGGCGTTGTTGATCAAAAACCCCGGTTCCATGCCCAAAGAATCGCTTTTCTTTTCCCGCATTTTTTTCAGTGCGGTGATGCGTGCCATGACTTCCGGGTTTTTTCTGGGCATCACTGTTCTGGGATAGGCGGGCAGGTCTTTGTGGGACAACGCCATGGCCCTGGCTATGGCCTTCCGGCACAGATGCCCGTACATCTGGACCTGTCGTCTGCTGAGCATTTTTTTTGCCACCATTTCCTCCGGGGATTTCGGCCGGCCCGTGGCCATGGCCAGCAGTGACTGGTTGGACATGATCTTGAACAGGGGCACATCTTTTTTCTCAGCCAGTTCCATGCGCAGGGCCAGCAGGTTTTCCAGCACGGCCAGGCTCCGGTTGTCCAGTTTGCCCGCGCCTTTGATTTTTCTGAAAAACGGGGGAACATGGTTGTTCTCATACCGCACCTTTGCCTGGGCATCGAACTCTTCTTTGGCCCAGTGCAGGCGGCCCATGGCGGAAAGACGCGCCACCAGTCTGGCGTGCAGGGCGATCAGGTGGGCCACATCTCCCACGGAATAAGCAATCATGTCCGACTTCAAAGGGCGTTTCGACCAGTCCTGCTTCTGAAATTTCTTGTCCACATCCACATCGAAATGGTCTTTGAGCAGGGCGGCCAGGCCCCGTTCCCGAACATTGAGAAACCGGCAGGCGATTTCCGTGTCAAACAGATTGTTTATTCGGGCCCCCATCTCCCGGTCCAGGCTTCGAACATCAAAATCCGCGCCATGAAACACCTTGATGATCTCCGGATTTTCCAGAACCTCCACCAAAGGCGAAAAAAGGTCAATGGTAAACGGATCCACCAGAAACGCCTCATCGTTTGTTGCGATCTGGATCAGGCAGATCTTTTCCTTGAACGAATGCATGGAATCCGCTTCCAGATCCACCCCGATAATGGGATATTTTGATATTTGAGCGCAGGCGTCCGCCAAATCCGCATCAGACTCGATAAAGGTAAATTGCAGCATCTTTTCCCTTGATTGTTGGGAGTTCTTTATTTAAAATCTTTGTCTTCATATCTAAAACCTTTTACATACAATGGAAAAACAAGATGATCACCATAACATTTCCAGATAATAGTATAAAGCAGTTTGAAAATTTTCCCACGGGCATGGATGTGGCACAAAGTATTTCCGAGGGGTTTGCCAGAAACTGCGTGGCCATGAAAATCGATGACCACCTGCTGGACCTGAGCCGTCCCATTGACACCGATACCCGGATCGAATTCATCACGGTGAACGATGAACCCGCACTGGAGATTCTGCGGCACTCGGCCGCCCATGTCATGGCCGAAGCGGTCCTGAACCTGTACCCGGAGGCAAAACTCACCATCGGCCCGGTGGTGGAGGACGGTTTTTACTATGATATTGACATGCCGCCCGTTTCCGAAGACGACCTGGGAAAAATCGAAGCCGAGATCCAGAAAATCATCAAGGCCAAAGCCACGTTCCAGCGCCGGGTTGTGTCCCGGCAGGAAGCCCTGGAAACTTTCAGGGACAATCCTTTTAAACTGGAACTGATCCATGAACTTTCCGACCAGGAGATCTCTCTTTATCAGAACGGTCCGTTCATCGACCTGTGCCGGGGCCCGCATATCCCCCACACCGGGATGATCAAGGGCATCAAGCTCATGAAGATCTCCGGTGCCTACTGGCGGGCCGACCAGTCCCGGGAACAGCTCCAGCGTTTATACGGCACCGCGTTTTTCGATAAAAAGAAACTCAACCAGTACCTGCACCTCATCGAAGAAGCCAAAAAGCGGGACCACCGCAAGGTGGGGACCCGGCTGGACCTGTTCTCGTTTCATGATGAAGCCCCGGGCATGGCGTTTTTTCATGCCAAAGGCATGGACATGTGGAACGCCCTTTTGGACTACTGGCGGGAAACCCACCGGGCCGCCGGATATGTGGAAACCAAGACCCCGGTCCTGCTCAGCCGCAAACTGTGGGAAAAAAGCGGGCACTGGGACAACTACCGGGAAAACATGTACACATCTGTCATCGATGACGAGGAATATGCCATCAAACCCATGAACTGCCCCGGCGGCATGCTTTTGTACAAAACCCGGTCCTGTTCCTACCGGGACCTGCCCCTGCGGGCCGGAGAAGTGGGCCTGGTCCACCGCCACGAGCTGTCCGGTGCCCTGTCCGGCCTGTTCCGGGTCCGATCCTTTCACCAGGATGACGCCCATATTTTCATGACCCCCGACCAGATCGAAGCCGAAGTGCTCGGGGTGCTGCGCCTGGCGGAACAGATCTACCAGCAGTTCGGGTTGAGCTTTCACCTGGAACTGTCCACCCGGCCGGAAAAATCCATCGGCACGGACCCGCAGTGGGAAGAGGCCACCAGCGGCCTGGAAAAAGCCTTGAAAACATACGGCCAGGAATATATCATCAACGAGGGGGACGGCGCATTTTACGGTCCCAAGATCGATATCCACATCAAGGATGCATTGGGCCGCACCTGGCAGTGCGGGACCGTGCAGCTGGACATGGCGTTGCCGGAACGGTTCGATCTGACCTACAAAGGACAGGACAACGACAAACACCGGCCCATCATGATCCACCGGGTGATCTACGGCTCCATGGAGCGGTTCTTCGGCATCCTGGTGGAGCATTTTGC
>JAABUD010000054.1 GCA_011389555.1 Desulfotignum sp.
ATGGACAATGGCCTGGCGCACCCTTACATCGTTAAAGGCCTCCACCCGGTTGGGGTTCATTTGAAAGGTAATGATACGGCCGCCGGAAATGGTTACCAGTTTTGTGTCCTCATCAGATTGGATGCGTGCAAAATCCTGGGGAGGCACAGGAGAGATCCAGTCCACCCCGCCGGACAAAAGGGCTGCCACGCGGGTGGCGTTTTCCTTGATGGGTCTCAGGATGAATTCGGTAACATTGCCCGGGCTGTTTGTGTCCCAGTAGTCGGCAAACCGTTTCATTTCCAGAACCACATTGTGCTGGCGATTGGTGACAATGAACGGACCGGTGCCGGATGCATGGTTCAAAGCAAAAGATTCACCCACCTTGAGAATGGCATCTTTGGGCTGGCCGTTTTCATCGGTGCCGGTGTAGAACTCCGAATCCATGGCAAAGAAGTAGGTGGCCATATTAAGCAAAAGGGGATACTCTTTTTTGGTTTTGATATCCACAGTGTAATCATCCACGATGTAACATCCGTCAAAGGGTTCCAGCAGGCCTTTGAAATCCGCACTTTTACGCATGCGGTCAAAGGACCATTTCACATCTTTGGCGGTAAAGGTGTTGCCGCTGTGGAACTTGACCCCTTTTCTCAGGTGAAACCGCATGGTCAGGTCATCCAGCCGTTCCCAGCTGGTGGCCAGGCGGGGTTCGAAATCCATGTCCTGGGTCCAGCGTACCAGGGGATCGAACACCCAGTGGGACAGCTGGAGCATGCCGCCGGAGAGCTGCACCTGGGGATCCAGGGATACGGGATCGGCATCCAGGCCCATCTTAAAGGTTTTGGCACCGGCAGACGCCGTGACGCTCACGACCATAAAGATACTTAACACAGTCAATAGTAATTTTTTCATCCTCATCCTCCAAATTAGTGTTAACGATAATACATGAAACACCTGACACATGTATGTCAGTGGTGTTTTGATACCCTGTTACGACCAACTAGTTAGAAGTACCAAAAAACAATAACAGGGTCAAGCAATATCATGTAAATTGAAAATAATCATTGACACTGATAACATTCCATGTAATGAATGAGTATTCAGTTTATGGAAATCGGGAGATCGCATGATAATTGCCATGGAACCCAATGTAAATATAAATCACAACCTTTTATTTTAATTTACTATTATTATTTTCAAACCAACCTTTTTTCATGGGGAGTCCCGTTGAAAAGCGGGGATCAAACAAATGAGCAACTATTCAGTACCCATGACAGGCATTCACATCAGGAGGATCATCAAATCATGACACAGGTAATTTCAGACCGGCGGGACATCGAATTTGTCATGCACGAACAGCTCAATGCGGAATCGTTGTCCAAACTCCATGACGGATTTGCGGATTTCAACAAAAAAACCATTGATCTGGTCATTTCAGAAGCCAGGAATTTTGCCGTCAAGGAACTGCTGCCGGCCAGCAAGGAAGGAGACCAGGAGGGATGCCTCCTGGAAAACGGCGAGGTAACCACGCCGGCGGCTTTCAAACGGCTGTTTGAACTGTTCAACGAGGGAGAATGGCTGGCGGTCACCGAAGACCCGGAATGGGGCGGACAGGGGATGCCCAGAACCGTGGCATCGGCAGTGGCGGAATATTTCAACGGGGCCAATTATCCGTTCATGATGTACCCCGGCCTGACCCAGGGGGCCGGTCATCTGGTGGAACATTTCGGCACCAGAGAACAGAAGGACCTGTACCTGAAAAACATGTACACCGGCAAATGGTGCGGCACCATGCTGCTCACCGAACCCAATGCCGGGTCGGATGTCGGGGCGTTGACCACCAAAGCCACGCCCAACGGTGACGGCACCTATTCCATTGTGGGAGAAAAGATTTTTATTTCCGGCGGGGACCACGATCTGGCCGAAAACATCATCCATCCGGTCCTGGCCCGCATCGAAGGCGCACCGGCCGGCACCAAAGGCATCTCATTGTTCCTGGTTCCCAAAATCCGGGTCAATGCCGACGGATCCCTGGGAGAATTCAACGATGTGGTGTGCACCGGCATCGAACACAAGATGGGTATCCACGGCAATTCCACCTGTTCTCTGGCTCTGGGGTCCAAAGGCAACTGCATCGGCACGCTTCTGGGCGAAGAAAACAAAGGAATGAAAGCGATGTTCCTGATGATGAACGCGGCCCGGCTGCTGGTGGGATATCAGGGCTTTGCCTGTGCCACTGCCGCGTACATGTATGCGCTGGATTATGCCAAAACCCGGATCCAGGGCAAGGCGTTGACGGAAATCCTGAACCCGGATGCCGCAGGGGTGCCCATTATTCAGCATCCGGATGTGCGGCGCCAGCTCATGCTGATGAAAGTGAATGTGGAAGGGATGCGGTCCCTGCTTTACTTTGTGCACTTTTGCTCGGATATGGCCCAATATGCCCCCACGGACGAAGAAAAAGCCAAATATCAGGGTTTTGTGGAAATACTGACCCCCATTGCCAAAGGGTATGTCACGGACCGGGCGTTTGAGATCTGTTCCCAGGGCATGCAGGTGTACGGCGGTTACGGGTTCATCGAGGAATACCCCATGGCCCAGCTGCTCAGAGACTGCCGCATCACTTTGATCTACGAAGGCACCAACGGGATCCAGGCCATGGATCTGCTGGGCAGAAAACTGGGTCTCAACAAGGGCAAACCCATCATGGACCTGTTCGGAGAAATGCAGAAAACCCTGGCCCAGGCCAAGGAGATCGAAACCATCCAGGGATATGCCGTCAAAGTGGAGGAAGCCGTCAACAAGCTGGCGGAAGTGGCCATGCATATGGGCCAGACCGCCATGTCCGAAAAGGTTCTGGCGGCATTTGCCAACGCCCATCCGTTCCAGGATGCGGCCGGAGACACGGTCATGGCCTGGATGCTGCTGTGGCGGGCCACCATTGCGGCCCAGAAACTGGAAAAAGCCAAGAAAAAAGACCAGCCGTTCTACCGGGGCATCATCAAATCATTACAGTTTTACACCGAGACCCTGCTGCCCGTGACCCTGGGACGGTATGCCGCATTGATGAACACCAGCGGCGCTGCGGTCGACATCGAGGAAACCATGTTCCCGTCATAATGCATCGTCCATCCATATAAGCGACTTCCGGCATCCGGCATCCCCCGGGGGAGTTTTGACTGCATCCCCCGGGTTTTTTATTTTTTTCTTGTACCGGTCCCTGATTTTATGGTTCCATGTCCAAAAAACGCTTTTTCAGAACTTTACCCATCAAGGATGTCGGTTATGGGGAACGCCAAGGCAGCCTCCGGGCTGCTGAACATGAACCAGATCAATTTTTTGTCCGTGCTGGATCATCTGGACGACGGGGTGATCATTGCCGATATCAACGGGGTCATCCAGTTCTACAATCAGGCCCAGTCCAGAATCGACGGCATTTTGTCCGAAAAGGCCATGGGCCTCAAGGTGACCGATATCTATGAGCTGAGCAACCGCACCAGTATGATCATGCAATGCGCCCGGCATCAGCAGGCCATTAAAAACCGGATTTTTTTCTACAAAACCCTGTCCGGTAAAATCGCCAACACCATCACTTCGGTCTACCCGCTGTTCGATAACGACACCATCACCGGCGTCATCTGCTTTGTCAAGGACTATGAGCAGCTGCGCCGGTCCATACCGGTGCCTGCTGCATCCGAATGCCGGTCCACACTGGGAAACGGCACCCAGTACACATTCAACGACCTGATCGGCTCCAGCCCTGATTTCATCCGGGTCAAGGAAACCGCCCAGAAAGCGTCCATATCTCCTTCTCCCATCATGATTCAGGGAGAAACCGGGACGGGCAAGGAACTGTTTGCCCAGGCCATTCACAATTTCAGCCCCAGACAAAAAGAGAAATATGTCGCGGTGAACTGTGCGGCCATTCCCCACTACCTGATGGAAGGGATGCTGTTCGGAACCACCCGGGGCGCGTTCACCGGGGCACTGGACAAACCCGGGCTGTTTGAAACCGCCCACAAAGGCACGTTGTTTCTGGATGAACTGCTGGCCATGCCCATGGAACTGCAGGCCAAACTGCTGCGGGTGATCCAGGAAAAACAGGTGCGCCGCCTGGGGTCAGTCAAGGAAATCCCCCTGGATGTCAAAATCATCAGTTCCGTCAGCCGGGATCCCCGGGTGGCTATCCGGGAAAATCGCCTGCGCACGGATTTGTACTACCGTCTGGGGGTCGTGATGGTCAAGCTCCCCCCGTTGCGGGAACGGCTGGACAGTATCAGAGAACTGACCATTCATTTCATCGAAAAATTCAATCAGCGCCTGGGCACCCATGTGCAGGAAATTTCCCGCGAAGTCCGGGAATTGTTTCAGGTCTATCAATGGCCCGGCAATATCCGGGAACTGGAACATCTCATCGAAGGGGCCATGAACCTGGCGGGACAGGAGAAAATCCTGGGCATGGATCCGTTCACCCCGGGACTGGACACCCTGGAACCGATGACCTCTTCGACACCCGAAAGCCCGCCGGTCCGAACTCCGGGGGATACTCCGTTGTCCTCCGCCCCGGTGACGTCGCGTGTTGCCGGCCTGCCGGGTCTTTCCCGGCCCCTGACACAGATCCAGGCAGACCAGGAACGAAACGCTGTGACAGACGCGCTGACTGCCTGCCAGGGCAACGTCACAAAAGCGGCACGGCAACTGGGCATGTCCAGGCAGCTGCTCCATTATAAAATCAAAAAATACCAGCTTTGCCGGGTGGATTTTCTACGGCGGAAGTGAAAGAAATTTTTCAACAGAAAATATTTTTTCTTATGGCTGTGGCATGAGAGAAAAAAATTTTTCACCTTTTCCACGGATTTTTCATTCAGTCTCGCCGGGTATACCAGCGCAGCACCCTGATATACCAGACGATTCACATATCTTTCGGGAACCGTGCCCCGCCAGAAAATCCTGGCACTAATCCTGCAAATTTCCACCGTCCCATACGGGAAAATTTTTCAGGCCAGGAATGCCGGACGACCCGGGCCGGAACCTGCGGGCATTCTGGGGCGTGTCCCTGGGAGCGGTGGCAGCGGTGCTGGCCGGGTCCGGGAGTCTCAAAGCCATCCAGACCGCATCCATCGCCACGGCTTTCCCGCTGATGTTTCTACTGCTGGTGGCCCTGTTCAGCCTGTTTAAAGGATTGAACCAGTATAAAAAAACCGACCGCGCATAACGCTGTTATTAACCACAGGACACTGTTGTCCATGATAAGGAGGAAACATTATGTATGACCGAATGCAGGAACTGAGCCGACAGGACATGGAAAAGATCCACGACGCTTCCATGGATCTGTTGAAAACCACCGGAGTGGCCTTCAATGACAAGGAAGCCCTTGAAATTTTCAAAGACAACGGATTCAAGGTGGATGGCACCACCGTGTTTTTTGAGGAATCCGCCGTTCAAAAGGCCCTGGAAACCGCACCCAAACGGTTCACGGTCCATGCCAGAAACCCTGAAAAATCCGTTGAAATCGGTGAAGACGACTTTGTCTTCCTGCCCGGTTACGGAGCACCGTTTGTCATGGATGCCAAAGGCGACGAACGCCAGGCCACCATGGAAGATTATGACAACTTCTGCAAACTGATCCAGACCTCCCCTTACATCGACATGAACGGATGGATGATGGTGGAACCGTCAGACATGCCGCATCAGACCGTTCACCTGGACCTGAACCTGTCCAACATGCTGCTGTGCGACAAACCGTTCATGGGCAGCCCGGTATCC
>JAABUD010000055.1 GCA_011389555.1 Desulfotignum sp.
TCCGATCTGGCCGCCATGGCCTCGGAGGATTTTTGGGCAAAAGCCTCAGCAACGGGATCATCTGAAGCAGCAGTGAACACGCCGTTGATAATCAGATGCTGATTTTTCAATCCCAGTCCCCCAAGTTCCCGGCCGGCACGCCAGGCTTCTTGAAACGTCATTTTTTCCGCCCGGGTAACCATGACCAGCAGGGTTTGATCCGGGTCTTTCAGGGCCGCCACCACCTGCTCGAACATGATTTTCTGCTCTTGGAGCCCGGCAATGGGTCCAAGGCATGAACTGCCGGTCTGGTTGGAGGCGATAAAGTCATTCCAGGCGGACGGCAGGGACAGCAAACGCAAGGTATGACCGGTGGGCGCGGTATCCAGCACCACATGGTCATACGCCTGCATGACGGCATCATCTCCCAGTCGCTTGGAAAATTCGTTGAACCCTGCGATTTCCACGGTGCAGGCCCCGGAAAGCTGCTCCTCCATCTGGGTGACGGCCGCTTCTGGCAGGACCCCGCGATAGGGCCCCACCATGCGCTCTTTGTATTCGGCGGCCGCATCAATGGGATTGATGTTCAGGGCAAACAGGCCCGGAACCGCCGGTATAGCCGTTGGTTCGGCAGACAACGGGGCTTCCAGCACCTCATCCAGGTTGGATGCCGGATCCGTGCTGATGAGCAGTACCTTTCTGCCCTGGTCTGCCAGGCCCAGGGCCGTGACACAGGCCATGGAGGTTTTTCCCACTCCGCCTTTTCCGGTGAAAAACAGGTACCGGGGAAGGTCCTTGAGAAATGTTTTCATCAGCAGCACCCTTCCTCACCGCAGCAGGGTGTGTCATCCGCCGGGGCAGAACCGGAAAACAGCACCGGCCCGGGGGTGATGTTGAGCTTATCCATCAGTTCCTGCTTTGACGGATACCGGCCCTTGATCCACAATTGGTCATCAATGAAAATAAAGGGAAGCTGTTTTTCACCCCCGTCTTTCAGCATTGCCTGGACTGTTTCATTGTCTACAAATGCCTGGGGCTGCTGCCCGAGATTGTACCGCTCAATACGGATATCAGATACGCCGGCCACCTGTTTCAATGTGCCGGCAAACTGTGCCAGCACCGGGTCCACACTGGGGCCGCAGACACCGGAGGAACAGCACATGGCCGGATCATAAATTGTCAGGGTTGCGTGGGCGGCCTGATTTTTCGGCTGCATGTCCCGGGAAGGGGCGGCTGCCAAATTTTCAAGAGTCTTGCCGGTGAATTTTTTCATGGCAAGCATGGCCCCTTTTTCCACCTGATGCCCCGTGGCCACCGCCTCGCGGATATCGTTTTCCGGCACCCCGAGATCCCGGGCCACCTGAATATGATGTTCCAGGCAGGGTTGACAGTGAGCACCTACAGATGCGCCGATGGCGATCAATTCTTTAACGGATTCATTCATTTTTCTTCTCCTTAGTATGATCGGATTCACACTTTTTAATGTTTAGTCAATTAGCCAAATTGCTAAACGTTAAAATATAGTCTCCAATCTACTTTGTCAATAAAAAGAATCCAAATAAGTTTAAAAAATGAACCTGCGCGATAAGCTCTACTAACCGGGAATCACTATTTTTTGGGGTTTATGACAATACATTGTACGGCAGTTTTTCCACAAACGCCCGGATTTCATCTCTGACTTTCCGGTAGCAGTCCAGCCGGGCGTTTTCATCACCGCCTTTTTGTGCCACATCCTTTGCCAGGGCCGGGGGATCTGCAAATCCCTGGTGGACCTTTTTACCGGCAAGGGGAAAAAAGGGGCAGGATTCTTTTGCCTGGTCACACACCGTGATCACCACATCCATTTTTTTGTCCTGAAATTCGCTGACATGTTTGGACCGGTGATGGGAAATATCCACCCCCTCCTCCTTCATCACCGCCACGGCCCTGGGGTCCACGCCGTGGGTTTCGACTCCTGCAGAAAATACATCAATCACATCATTTTTAAGATGTCGGGTCCACCCTTCGGCCATCTGGCTTCTGCAAGCATTTCCCGTGCACAGAAACAATATTTTCAGTTTTTGATCACCCATCTGCTTTCTCCTTTTTTTGCGCCGGGCAGCAGGCATCTCCCCGCTGTTGTCGGCAAAGGTCTTCCCTCGTCACCGCCATGATCCCATCAAGAACCTCAAGATCCGCCTCTATCTGATCCGACAGGCGCATCCGGGGCAGCAGCCAGTCCAGAATGTTGTCCATTTCGTCACAGCCCTCATCCAGGGCAAAATAGACCCACCGGGATTCCTTCCGGCTCTTTACCAGCCCGGCCGTGACCAGAATGCCCAGGTGCCGTGAAACCGTGGCACCCGAGACCTGTAAAAGTTCCGTGATCTGGCAGGCACAAAGCTCTTCATACTGCGTCAGTGCCCCGAAAATCCTGAGCCGGTTTCGATCGGCCAGGGCCTTGAGTTTTAAAAGAGTCTTATCCATTTTACCTCTGATTTGTCATCTGACATATCCATATAATTAGCTATACAGCTAATTATTTACCTGTTTTTTTCAACACGGTCAATACAAAATTTTCCCGGTGGCAAAGCCCGGGAATTTCACAAGGACTGGAAGCCATTTTTATAGATTCGATCTGCTGAAACTTACCGACTTTTTCGGGTAGTTTGACCGCCTTAAAAAGGGTATTGTGTGATACAAAAAAAATTTTAAAACTATATTGACATTTGTCTTTTATGTGCGACAATATAACCATGACATACAGCATTGAAACAACTCCCGTTTTTGACAAATGGTTTACGACCAAGGTCAAAGATCTCAAACACAGGGCGCGCATTATCTCCCGCTTTGACCGCATCCAGATGGGCAATCTTGGAGATTACCGGTCCCTGGATGAGAATCTGTATGAATTGCGATTTTTCTTTGGACCCGGTTTTCGGATTTATTTCACCATCAGACAGGGAACAATTATCTTTCTGCTCTGCGGTGGGGATAAATCCAGCCAGGCCAAGGACTTTAAAAAAGCAAAACACATTATGGAGGATCTGTCATGGGTATAATAACCAGTAAATGGGATGCCAGCAAATATCTGGACAGCCCGGAAATGATTTGTGAATATTTGAAAACCACACTGGAAGAGGGGGATACAGAGCTGCTGATAGTGGCCATTGGCAATGTGGCAAAGGCCAAGGGAATGACCGAAATTGCACAGAAAGCCGACCTGAACCGGCAAAACCTGTATAAAGCCCTGTCTGGAAATGGCGCTCCTAAATTTGATACTGTCGTAAAAGTTCTGCAGGCGTTTGGTTTAAAGCTGACCCTGGCACCGGCGGATGAAACCATGCCGGCAGCTTAGGGACCTTGCCTTATGCCGAGAGCAAATCCTTTGCCCATTCCGGTAGTATATCTACTTTTGCTTCGTAATTTCCAGCCTTCATCACAATGATCTGTTTGAATGGCTCCCTTTGGCCCGGTCATTTTCGAGATGATTGAAAATATCGTCTGAATCAATGAAAATCGATTGAACAAAAGATACCGTGGACATCATAGCCCCCTCTTATTGATTCATTTCACAATGCCCCACTGTGACACATTTTAATATCCGGCGGCTGGGATTTATGTTTTACGGGGAATCCTATTGATGTATCCTTTCCGGGCATCTTTTTTCTCAGTTTCATTGTAGGCATTGTCGGCAGCATCAATGAAAATGTTTATGAGCTTTACAGCGCTCAGGACAGCTATGCCGGTATTAATAACACCATTTGTGAATCAGCCGGTGTTTTTCCCAAGACAATGGTAAAAACAAATGGGATTTTTAATGTCTGGAACGGGGCCGTAACCGTAGCGCCTGTGGCCGGAGCAAACCCGACAACGTTCACCATTCTTTATTCTGACATCCCTTCGGAAGAGGCTCTCAAATTGGCTGTTTTCAATGTAGGAGAGTGGTCTGCAGTTGATCTTAACGGTACAGCCATTTCACAGACAGGCGGGAACCCGGTAAGCGAGGCATCAGGAGCGGTAATACCGGGCCCAAACAATGTCATCACATTTACATCCTTGAGATAATATTTGTGATTATGGATTGTCTCAAAAATATTGAATTTTCTGATTTGATTTTTGACAAGGGCGGCCAGATCTTTCTTAAAAACATGCAAGGAGAGAAGGTGGACAGCCTCTGTCTTGTCCCAGATGATTTGCTTGCAGACGTACAAGCAATAAAAAATCAAATTGTTTCAAACAAAGCCTTCGAATTTGCAATTGATTATGATGGTGTCCGGTATCGTGTTGCAAAAAGCCGTGATGAAAGTGTCTTTTTTGTAAGAAAAGGCACTTCATCCATTACAACGCTCAAAGAGAAAGGAATGGATCCAGCATTAATCCGGCAGCTTCTTTTTCATAAAAAGAAACACGGCTTGTTGCTGATTTCCGGCCAGCAGGGATCTGGAAAAACCCGGACCGCATCGAGCATCGTCCATGAAAAACTATTTCGTTCCGGGGGTTTGGCAATAACGATAGAAGACCCTCCGGAGCTGCCTTTGCATGGCCCTATCGGGAATGGATTTTGTGTGCAGCAAAATGTTCCCGTTGGCGATGTGCCGGATGCCATTGTCCAGGCAATGCGGTTTGCTTCCCCTGATATTATTTTTTTGGGGGAATTAAGAGAGGGTAGTGTGGCCAGCGAGGCAATCAGGGCCGCAATAAACGGACATCTGATTATTGCGACAGTCCATGCTTCCGGTGTCGTGGAAACCCTTGAGCGTATAGCCGTATTGGGTAAAAACAAGGATGGAGAAGCGGCCTATACTTTGTTGAGTGAAGGATTGTTTGCGGTCATCCATCAAAAACTGGTAGGTTCTCGGTTGCCACGAAAGCTTGAAGTTGAGTTTTTATTTTCCACCACAACCGTAGGCGCAATGATTCGAGAAAAGAAAATATACCAGGTGAATACTGAAATTACTGTCCAGAAGAACAAACTGTCTCGGCAGAAAGATAATTTGAATCACCGTCCTATAAGGAGACTTGCTTAGGTATGTGGGCTTATGTGATAACAATTTTTATGGCTGGAATAACTTTTTTTTTCATGCCATTCCAAAACACACCCAACCCCGGCCATACTTCTGCAGGGAAAAATCAAGCATTGGCCCAGGAATTTTTGGAATATCGGGCAACGATTTTAAAGTATGCTTATGAGAATCCCGGCGTTGTTAAAGTAATCCCCCATGCGAATATTTCTTTTCCGCCCACATTGAAGCTTTCCGGGACATGGACTCACAATATTGTCCCTGGTAGAGAAGTTTATGTTTATGGCCCCAATATTGCCGGATTACCACGAGTCCTTACGGACAAGGCAAATGATTCAATAGCCGTCGGGGTAAACCGTGGCGGGGCGATGCATTGTCCTAAAAGCGAAATAATTGGAGTATCGGTGCCTGCATTTGTACCAGACGGATATATTGTATCAGTCGCAGGAAGGTAAAGGTAAAACATGACAAAAAATACATTTTATAAAAATCCCCAAGCCGGATTCACCTTGATCGAATTGGTTATGGTGCTGGCCGTTTTTTCGGTAATGCTTCCAGCCTTGCTTATGTATGTGAGAGACAGCAATTTGCTTATGACGCAGAAAGCAGCTGCAAGTTTTATGAAACAAGTTGGTATGGCAGCAGAAGAATATGTTATGGACCATTATCAGGACCTTACCAATTTATCTACGGATACAGTGGCCACAGCTATCCCGGTAGCCACATTGATTG
>JAABUD010000056.1 GCA_011389555.1 Desulfotignum sp.
AAGAGCCCGTTGCGGGAAAACCGCACGGCGGGTTCTGTGAGGGATGTCATTTCCTCACATACAATACGTTTAAGTATAGGAGGAAATAGATGTCTACTCGACATCTGGTTCGGATTTTGGTTGCAATACTTTTACCGCCTCTTGGCGTTTTTCTTCAGGTGGGAATCGGGGGAGCATTCTGGTTGAACATCCTTTTGACACTTTTGGGGTATATCCCCGGCATCGTACATGCCGTCTGGATTATTGCCAGGCGCTGAAGCTTGTAAGCATCCTATTCAGCTTCAGATTAAAAGAACGTTTGCCTACCCGAGGAGGGTCCGGCAGGCCGCTGTTTTTTCGGAACAACCGGGAGGTGGCGGACCAGGCAACATTATTGAGATCCCCGGTCACAATGACCGGTTGTTCGAGCGGTAGCCGGGAATAGACATGCATTCCGTCAACCGAAAAAATCTTTTTTGCAATGTGTTAATTTCTGATATAACCTGTCTGACGCGACTGACAGGTCGCACTGTAACTGCATGCAAAAAGGAAAATTCATTTTGATACCGGCTTGGCTGCATCACCTTTTGAACCGGACGCATCCAACGACACTGCTGCTGATGAGCTATCTGGCGGCCATTGCCGTCGGGACACTGGTGCTGATGCTGCCGCCTGCCACGGTAAGCGGCCATATCAGTCTCATAAACGCCTTTTTTACCGCCACGTCTGCCGTGTGTGTAACCGGCTTGATCGTGGTGGATACTGGATCATATTTCACTATGTTCGGCCAGGGGGTGATACTTTTTCTCATTCAGATCGGCGGCCTGGGAATCATGACCATTTCTGTGGCCCTTTTCCAGGTTATCGGCAGAAAGGTGGTGTTTCAGCAGCGGATGGCCATGCAGGAGGTGTTTTCCCATACCCCCAGAGAGGACATATTTTATCTTCTCAGATCCGTGCTTATTTTCACCCTCTCCATTGAAGCCGCAGGAGCAGTCATTCTGTTCTTTTACTGGCACGGCACCTTTACTTTTACCCAGGCCCTGTACAGCGCAGTGTTTCACTCTGTTTCCGCTTTTTGTAATGCCGGTTTTTCCCAGTTTTCCGACAGCCTGATGACCGGACAGACCTCTTTGGTCCTCAATGGTACCATCGGCACTCTGATCATTCTTGGGGGATTGGGATTCCCGGTGGTCTATGAAATATTTTGCCGGTTTTTTTTGGGAAAGTCCGGCAAAATATCCATCCAAACCAAAAGCGTGGTGATTACCACCATTGGCCTGACCCTGGCCGGGATACTTGTGATTCTGGTATCTGAACGCTCTCTGATTTCTTCTCTGGGGTGGAAAAACGGTATTCTGGCATCTGCGTTTCAATCCATCACCTGCCGCACAGCAGGGTTCAATACGCTGGACATTGCCTCCCTGAACACGGCCACCCTTCTGTTCATGATGTTTTTGATGCTGGTGGGGGCGTCACCCGGATCATGCGGCGGCGGCATAAAGACAACGACATTTGCCGTATTGATTACCTATTCCTGGAGCCGCCTGATCCGCCACAGATGCGTAAACCTGTTTTCCAAAACCCTTCCCGATGAGACCGTGAGCAAAAGCCTTTTTGTTCTGTTGTTTTCTTTGAGCACCATTTGTCTGGCTGTTTTTATTATCCTGTTCATCGATCCTGACCATGGCGCAAGAATACAGGGAAACCGTCAGTTTTTAAGCTTTCTTTTTGAAACCGTATCTGCATTTGGAACAGTGGGCCTGTCCATGGGGGTCACCCCGGAGCTGACCCTCCCGGGCAAACTGGTGATTATTGCCCTGATGATCATCGGCCGGTTAGGAGTACCGGCCATTACCTATATTTTTGTCGGCGGCGTCCCGAAAAAAGGATTGCAGTTTGCTGAAGAGAACCTGATGATCGGATAAAAAAAGGAGGTCCCATGAGACGATTCACGGTGATCGGTGCCGGCAGCTTTGGCTATTATGCGGCCAAAGCCCTGTATGAAAACAAAAACGAGGTGATTGTCATCGATCGCAGCAAAGAGCGGATTCAGGCCATCGACCCTTATTGTACCAGCGCCATTGTTCAGGATGCCACAGATATCGAGGCCCTCAAAGGACTTGGTCTGGAAGATATGGATGCGGTCATTGTCAGCACCGGGGCCAACATCACACCCAGTATCTTGATCTGTTTTCATCTCAACCGGCTGGAAATCAAACAGATTATCGTCAAGGCAGAAGATGATGATCACGGAGAAATTCTCAAGCAGCTGGGTGCTACTGAAATCATCCGGCCCGGCATGGACATGGCCGGCCGGCTGGCCCTGCGGCTTACTTCTCCCAACATTCTTGAATTTCTTCCCCTGGCTGAAGGGTACACCATTGCCCAGGTGGAGCCGCCAAAACCGTTCATCGGAAAATCCCTCATTGAACTGGAACTGCGCAAGCGGTACCAGGTCAATGTGATTGCTGTTAAAGAACTTTTTCCGGAACGGTTTGTCATGGTCCCCGGGGCTGACTTTGTCGTCAAGGACAATGACATCCTGGTCACCCTGGGAAAAGAAAAAGATCTGGCGAAAATAAGGGAGCTGAAATGAAACTCATTATTTGCGGGGCCGGACGAATTACGGATGAACTGCTCAAGCGCTCCGGTGCAAACTGGGAAATCACCCTGATTGAGAAAGATGCCGCAAAACTGGCCCCTTTTTCAACCCGGTTTCCCAATGTTGTCCGGGTCATTGCAGAGGACGCCTCCAGTCCGGTGGTACTTGAAAAAGCAGGGCTGTCAACCCAGGACGGTATTCTGGCCATGACCAATGACGATGCCGTCAATATGGCCATTGCGCGGTTTGCCGGTGCATCGGACATCAAAACCGTTCTGGCGGTTGTACGGGATCCTGAGCAGCTGCCTGCATTTCAAAAACTGGGGGTCTGGACCATCAGCATGGCAGCTGATGCGGCCCGCAAGGCATACCAGTTTGTCAAGGACCCCCGTATCCGCATCATCGATCTGGGAGAGGGCGAAGGAGAACTGCTGGAACTGGCTGTGGGAAAACAGGACCTGGCCCGGCTGGAAGATGTTGCCGGCGCAGCAGAACAAAACCCCCAGTGGCGCATTGCCGGCATCATAAGGGAGAACAAACTGATTTTTCCGGAACAGCACAAGGGGCTGAAACAGGAAGACCGGCTTCTGATTCTGGGAAAAGACGATCTTTACAATGCCTTCTCACGCCGCCTGGCAGGAACCCGGCTGCATTTTCCCCGCACCTATGGACAGCACATGGTTCTGGGACTGGCAGATGGCCAAAGCCCTGATGATACCACTGAACTGATCAATGAGGCTCTTTATCTGGCCCAGGGAACCCATATAGAAAAAATTGCGGCCATTTGTGACAGCACCGCAACCGATGTACAGCAGGCCCTGTCACGCTGGTCGGAAAGCCTTGAAATTGAAATCATAGAAAATAAAGCCCCTGTGGAAAAAACGGCCATCCGCACCGCTATCCGTAAAGATGCCGGAATTGTTGTGCTTCCAGGCAAAAAACACTCCCTGATACGTACATTTTTCAAAGGCGGGATCAGTGCCCTGGCAGCCAAGCTTCCCTGTCCGCTGTTATCAGCGAAAATGACAGATCCTTACGAACACCTGATGGTCCTTTTCAATGGATCGCTGGCATGCCAGCGGGCCCTGGAGATTACCATGGATCTGGCCCTGCAGCTGGATGCAGATGTTTCCGTGATCATTGTGACGACCCCCTCTTATCTGCAGGGAAAATCTTCTGCATCCGATCAATGGGAACAGAAAATGATTCAGCAGGTACGGGAACTGGCCCGGGTGCATGACACCAAAATACAGGAAATTGTGCGGCGGGGCAATCCGGTAAAGGAAATTGCGGCAGCGGCCGCAGACTGCCAGCTGCTTGTGCTGGCAGGCAATGACGGTCACACCGGATTTTTTTCCATCCATACAGCAGACATGATCCTGAATCGGGTATCATGTTCCGTGCTGCTGGTCTCATAAAGGAGTTACAAAACCATGGTGATTCATTCTGCATGGGCCCTGGTGCTGGTATCACTTGGGGCGGCCTTTCTGCCCAGCCTGGGTCAGCGGCTCCGGATGCCGTCAGTGGTACTGGAAATTCTGTTCGGGGTTGTGATCGGCAAAAGCCTGTTGAATCTGCAGTTCGGAGAAGACTGGATTGCATTTCTGTCTCATCTGGGTTTTCTGATCCTGATGTTTCATGCCGGCATGGAAATCAACTTTGGTATGCTCAAAAAGCAGCGGGCAGGCATGTTTGTCATCCAGGCCGGGGTTTTTCTGCTTACCCTGGTACTGTCCATGGGCGCTGCTGTCATGCTGGGACAGGGTGTGTATCTGGGACTGGTTTTGTCCACCACCTCCCTGGGGCTTGTGGTGCCGACCCTCAAAGATACCGGTGCCAGCCAGTCACCTTTGGGACAGAATGCGCTTATCGCAGCCACCCTGGCGGATTTTTTAACCCTTTTTGCCATCACCTTTTTTTTGTTGTGGCACCAGAACGGGTTTGGCTGGGATTTTCTGCGGCCGTTACCGCTGTTTATCGGATTCGGCTTTTTGTTGAAACTGGTCCAGTTTTTGGCCTGGTGGTATCCGGAAAAAACCGGCAGACTATTGGCGGACAAAGATTCCCAGGAACTGGGGGTACGGTTTTCCCTGGCTTTGCTGTTTTTGTTTGTGGCCCTGTCCGAACTGGCCCACCTGGAACCGGTGCTGGGGGCATTTATGGGAGGGGCATTGCTTTCCATTGTATTCAGGGAAAAGACCCATCTGGAACAAAAACTGTCTGGTTTCGGATACGGATTTCTGGTCCCGCTGTTTTTCATTCATGTGGGCATGCAGTTTGATGTGGCCAATGTACTGTCAATCGGGCAGCTGATTTTTACCGGCAAGCTTTTGGGAGTTGCTGTGCTTGTAAAAATTCTGCCCTGCCTGCTTTTCGTGTTCGCCGGGCTGTCTTTTCTCAACTCCCTGCAGGTGGGTCTGCTCATGACATCCCGTTTGAGCCTCATCATTGTGGCGGCCACCATCGGTCTGGAATTCGGATTTATCACGCAGGCTTTCAAGGATGCCATTATTCTGCTGGCCATCATCACCTGTCTGATGGGTCCTACCCTTTTCAAGGCCTTTTACCGGTATGACGGTGATGCCGTGGACAACCGCATCCGGATCAAAAAAAAGAATTTTGCCGCCGGCTGGATGCGTCACCAGACGAGCCAGCCTGATACCAAATCCATTGACCGAACCCATAAGAGTCATTATAATGGTCATAATTGATTTTTATGCATTTTTCAAGGATACGTTATGCAGATCGGTACCTATATCCCGCTCACGCGGACAAAACCGAAATTTCTGGACATGATCCGGATGCTCGATGCCGATGGCAGCACCGTTGCCATCACCATCGGCACGGTTGCCTCGATATCGGCCAGGCCGGAGGCGGCAGTGCCGTCAGTTCCGTCTTTCAGGACATAGGCCGCTGTCATACCGGGATACCCGAACTCAACCCGCACATGGTCGGTCTCAGCCTGAAATCGCGAAGCGTTATCTGCCATTGTCGCTGACTGCCAG
>JAABUD010000057.1 GCA_011389555.1 Desulfotignum sp.
ATCACCTTTGTGCTCATCGGGTGCTTTTCCTGGTTCTTTAAAAAATCCACGGTGGGGATCTCCATGCGGGCCGTGTCCGACGACCAGTTCGGTGCCATGTCCGTGGGCATTTCGGTTCCCCGGGTGTTCGCACTGGCCTGGGCCACGGCCGGGCTGTCCGCGGCCGCTGCCGGGTGCATCATCGGCAACATCACGGGCCTGAATTTTGAAACCCTGCACGCCTTCGGCATCGTGGTGTTTCCCGTGGTGATCTTAGGCGGCCTGGATTCCATTTTAGGGGCGGTGGTGGCCGGCATCATCATGGGACTGATCCAGCAGTTTGCCTCAGGATACCTGGACGGCAATTTCGGGCTCAACGGCACCGGCGATGTCATGCCCTATATCATTTTGTTGATCATCCTTCTTTTCAAACCACATGGATTGTTCGGCGTCCATGAAATCGAGCGGGTGTAGCCTATGTCACAGAATCGGTGGTTAGCGACGGGAAACTTTTTCACCTCCTACAAACAAGAGCAGCGAACCTTTTCCACCCACCTGGACCGGACCATTTTCACCTGTTTTCTGGTCATTCTGTTCGGGTGGCCCCTGATATTTGAAATCAGCAACACGTACATGCTCGTACTGGACAATATTCTGATTGCCATTGTCGCGGTCATGGGCCTGAACCTTTTGCTGGGGTTTGCCGGGCTCATCTCCATCGGCCATGCCGCATTCGTGGGCATCGGGGCCTATTCCGTGGCATCCGTGTGTCAGGTCATCGGGGAAAACCATGTCATCGTCACCCATTTCTGGCCCGTGCTCATTGTGTGTGCCGGGATCATGGGGGCGGCGTTCGGAGCGTTCGTGGGCCTGCCGGCCCTGCGTCTCAAGCATCTGTACCTGGCCATTGCCACGTTGTCGTTCCAGATGATCTTTGAATGGTTCATTCAGTTCATGAGCTTTTTCAACCAGGGCCAGACCATCTACGTGGGACGGGTCCACTGGTTCACCGGTATGGTGGGCCGAAGCGACCATTACCTGTTCTGGTACTATATCATCCTGACCATTGTGGTGCTCCTGGGGTTCGGGGTCAGAAACCTGCTGAAAACCAAATACGGCCGGTGCCTGGTGGCGGTCAGAGACAATGACCGGGCCGCCGATGCCATGGGCATGAACCCCGGGCTCACCAAGGTATATGCCTTTGCTCTGGCCGGATTCTTTGCCGGCGTGGCCGGGGCTCTGCATGCCTATCTCTACCGGGGGGTGGGGTTTGACTCCTTTACCCTGCATCACTCGGTGGCCTATCTGGCCATGGCCATTGTGGGCGGCCTGGGCACGGTGAATGGAATCTTCTGGGGCCCGGTGGCCATCAAATACCTGGACCTGCAAGTGGAGCAGTTCTCGGAACTGGCCGGACACTATCTGACCTCTGCCCCCAACGTGGCTACGGCCTTGAAACCCCTGAGCTTTGGTCTGGTCATTGTATTGTTTTTGATGTATGAACCCCGGGGAATTGCCAACTGGTGGCGTATTATCAAATCCTACACCAAGCTGTGGCCCTTCCGCTACTGACCCATGGCGGAACAGCGGCAGCTTTACACATATTGCAGGTCATAACCCAAACCGAGGAGGCATGTATCATGAAAAGCAAAACTGCATTAATTTTCAACGCATTACTGGTTATTGTGTTCGTGTTTGCATTCACCCTGCCGGCATCTGCCGGCACAACATACAAACTGGGGATGTCCCTGGCCATCACAGGTCCCACATCCGATGCAGGGAACCCCTATGCAAAGGGGGCTGAAGACTGGTTCAAGTTTGTCAATGAAACCGATTATCTGGGAGACGGCGACAAAATCGACTGTCCCATCCGGGATGACCAGTACAAAAATGACACCACCAAGCGTTTTTTCGAGGAATTTCTGGATGACGGTATCCTGATTTTCTTGAGCTATGCCACCGGCGGCAATCTGGCATTGAAACGCGATTTTGAAGAGGTGCAGATCCCGGTGATCCCCGCCTCCTACCATGAAGGCCTGATCGTGGATGCCAATTACACTTTCATGCCTGTGGCCACCTACTCGGAAAACGCCGTGGGACTGGCCGAGTATGTCCTGGAAAAACATGAAGGGGACGATACACCCCAGGTCGCTTTTTTCATTCACCCGTCCGCATTCGGCAGGGGACCGCTGGAAGATACCCAGAAAGCCATTGCCGAAGGCCTGGACATCAACATCGTGGAAGTGGTGGAACACGGCACCGACCTGGACAACACCGCCATGCTCCAGCGCCTGGAGAGCAAGGGGGTGCAGTATGTGATCTGCCACACCGTGCAGACCCCGGTGGCCACCATGCTCACCGATGCCCAGCGCTTAGGGGTTGCGGCCTCCTCGTTTGGTGAAAAAGGCAAACTCACCTTCCTGGGTGCCCACTATACCGGCGGATCCGACCTGATCGCCCTGGCCGGCACCGCCACAGAGGGCTACATCTGGGCTGATTCCTATAACCTGACCTCGGAAAAAAACGAAAAGGCCAAAAAACAACTGGAACTGGCCGAACGGTATGGCCGGGACGAGAAGGCTGCCAATTCACACAATTACGCTGCCGGCATCCTGGCGGCCCAGATTGCCACCGAAGCCATCAAAGAGACCAAGGCAGCCGGCCTGAAAATCAACCGGGCAAATATCTACGAAACCATGCAGACATTGAATTTCGACTCCTTTGCTGCGGCCGGACCGGTGACCTATTCCCCCACCGAACGGATCGGCGTGGATGTCCAGAACATCTATGTGGCCCGGGACGGTGTATTCAAAAAGATCCAGTCCTTTGAATCCCAGTACATCCAGAAAGTCCGGGCCGGCCGGTAACAGCAGTGTCGTGATCGTCATGAATCATACCACTGTATACACCAAGTAACCCTGCCTTCCCGGGAACAAGTTCTTTGTTTCCGGGAAGGTCAACCACCAAGCCAGAGAAAGTGCATATGGAAACAAATCTGCTGGAAGTCAACAACATTGAAGTGGTCTACAATGATATCATCCAGGTGTTGCGGGGGGTCAGCCTCCATGTACCCAAAGGCAGCATTGTCGCCCTTCTTGGAACCAACGGTGCCGGAAAGACCACCACTTTGCGGGCCATATCAGGATTGCTGAAACCGGAGAACGGGGCCATCAGGGAAGGCCATATCACCTTTGACGGCACGGACACCACCCAGATGCTGGGAACCGCCGTGGTCAAACTGGGTGCGGTGATGGTACCGGAAGGCCGCCGGGTGTTCAAGCACCTGACCGTGAATGAAAACGTCATTGTGGGCTCTATCACCCGCAAAGACGGCGCTGCCGCCATCAAAAAAGACAATGAACTCATGTACAAACACTTTCCCCGGCTGTCCAATGTCACCAACCGCATGGCCGGATACAGCTCGGGCGGTGAACAGCAGATGATCGCTATTGCCCGGGCCCTGATGGCGGCCCCCAAGATGCTCATGCTGGATGAACCCTCCCTGGGCCTGGCCCCGCTGCTGGTCAAAGAGATCTTTGAAAATATCCAGCGCATCAACCAGGAGCTGAAAACCACCATCCTGGTGGTGGAGCAGAACGCCAAGGTGGCCCTGGCCGTGTCCGACTATGCCTATATCATGGAATCAGGCAAGGTGGTACTGGAAGGCCCGTCAAAAGAGCTGCAAGACAACCCGGATGTCAAGGAATTCTACATGGGCATCACCAAAGGGGGTGGACGAAAATCTTTTAAAGATGTAAAATCCTATAAACGGCGGAAACGGTGGATGTAGACCATAACTATTTAGGAGCGCAACATGAAAATTCTGGTGGGATATGACGGCGGAGAACAAGGACGACTGGCTCTGGGCCTGGCAAGGGATACAGCGGTTTTCCACAATGCATTTGTCCATGTGATCACCTCCATGGAAGGCGGTTCCGCTGAAAAACAGGTGGATATCCAGACAGCGGAAACAAATCTGGCATTTGCAAAAATGATTCTGGCGCACGCCAATATCGAATGTGACTGCCAGCAAAGCGTCCGGGGCATGTCCGCCGGAGAGGACCTGGTGAAGTTTGCCGAAGAAAACGATATTGATCATATTTTTCTGGGAATCCGAAAAAAATCCCGGGCACAGAAAGCCATTTTAGGGTCCACCTCCCGGCATGTGATTCTCAAGGCACCCTGCCCCGTGACCACCGTGAAGTTCGACCTGGACACCATCTCCAACCGGGACCTGGTCAAGGACCGGCGCATCCTGGTGCTGGATGACGAGCCTGACATCCTGGAAACCATCGAGGAACTCATGGACATGTGTATTCTGGATATGGCGGAGTCCTTCGAGATCGCCCGGAAAAAGATCGATGAAAATGTCTATGATCTGGCTATCCTGGATATCATGGGGGTCAGAGGGTATGACATCCTGGCCCTGGCCAAGGAAAAAGACCTGCCGGCCCTGATGCTCACGGCCCATGCCCTGACACCGGAAAATCTCAAGGAATCCATCACAAAAGGGGCGGATGCCTATATTCCCAAAGATGAGCTGGCCAATCTGCCCACCCATGTGGCGGATGTTCTTCGAAACCGGATACAGGGAGACCAGGGGTATGGGGCGTGGTTTTCCAAACTCAAGCCGTTTTTTGACAAATCCTTTGGATCGGGCTGGCAGGAAAAAGACAAAAGCTTCTGGAAATCCTTTAACGACAAATACGGCAGATAAATATTTTTTACTTTTTCTTTCGATGTGTGGTACAAAGGGCAGCATGAAACGATACCTTACCCAAACCAGACTGATTGTGAGCTGTATCCTTTTTTGTCTCAGTTTTTTTCTCAGCAGCTGTGCCTCAGACACGGAAAAAAAGGAACAATATCTGTCGCAAGGACAGACATTTCTTGAAAACGAAGAATACGGCAACGCCGTCATTCAGCTGAAAAATGCCATAGACATCGATCCCGATTCCGCACAGGCATGGGAAATGCTGGCTCAGGCCCATCTCAGGCTCGGAGATACCCAACAGGGATTCAACAGCCTGCTGCGCCTGGAGCAGATCGATCCGGACAATCTGGATACGATCATCCAGGTTGCCTCTTTTTATTTGCTGGCCCAACAGACACAGGAAGCAAAAACCCGTGTAAACCGCGTACTGACAGAGCAGCCAAATCATATTCCGGCCCTGTATCTGCAAGCGGGAATCCTGAGTCGGAACCCGGAAAACCTGGACCGGATTGCCGATATTTATGAAAAAATACTGGCGATCGATACCCGACAGCCCAAAGCCTACCTGGCACTGGCCCGCATTTACGCGGCCCGGTCCGAGTTCACGGCCGCGGAAACCAGCTTGAAGACCGCTTTGGAGCTGGAACCCGAATCCGCGCGGGTGTACAAAACCCTGTTTGATTTTTATGTGTCCAGAAAGGATATTACCGCGGCAGAGGCGGTAATAGAAAAACGCATCCATCACGCCCCGTCGGACTCGGAACCCCATACCTTTCTGGGAAGCTTCTACCTGGCACGGAATCACTTTGAAAAAGCGGAGGATCAGTTTTCTTTTGCCCTGGAAAAAGATCCGGAAAATCTGAACGCTCATCTGTTACTGGCAGACCTGTATACGCGTCAGTCCAGAATGGATGATGCCACCGCTCATATCCGCAAAACCATGGACCTGGCACCGGATAACCATGGGGTGTTGACCGCCTGTGCGGAATTTTATTTTACCCAGAAAAACCTTCTCAGGTCCCGGGAGATCGTGGACCG
Source organism: Desulfotignum sp. (assembly GCA_011389555.1). Taxonomy (GTDB): domain Bacteria; phylum Desulfobacterota; class Desulfobacteria; order Desulfobacterales; family Desulfobacteraceae; genus Desulfotignum. Next base: position 5,732 of record JAABUD010000057.1, read on the forward strand.
CATCCTGGGTCAGAGACCGGGGTTTTTCCCTGCCAGAATTCTCAAAGGCAAAATTCTGGCTGAAAAAGATGAACTGGAGGCCGCAGCCGCCCTTTTCAGGAAAATCATCCAGGAAGATCCGGAAGCCGGTCAAGCCTATTATCTGCTGGGATCCGTTCTGGAAAAAGCAAATGATTTCGCCCGGGCCAAGGCACAGCTTTCCACAGCGATCGAGAAAGCCCCATACCTTTACCAGGCCCGCCTGCTCCTGGGAAATATCCATTTTCGAGAAGGTGATATCGCGCTGGCAGAAACCCATGCCAGACAAGTACTCAAACAAGTCCCCGACCACTATCATGCCGGTATCCTGCTTGGGAACACGTTGCTGGAAGGCCGGGACATCCCGGCGGCCCGTTTTGTTTTTGAGCAGCTGACACAATCAACCCCGGACAACCCTGTGGCATTTTATCGGCTGGGGATCTTAGAGCGGTCTGAAAAAAATTATGACCTGGCACTCACTCACCTGAACCATGCCTTGGACATCGATCCCGACCTGATGGATGTATTTTCCGCTGTGATCACCGTTTATGCATTGCAGCAAAAATTTGGACCGGCCATGGCACGCTGTGACGAACACCTTGCCGCAAGAGGGGAGGATCCCAGGGTGGCCGCCGTCATTCTCAACCTCAAGGCCAACATACTTTTGGCGGACAACCAGTTGGAAACAGCGATTGAAACCTATGAACAAGCTATATTGAAAAATCCCGCATATGTCATCCCATACCTGAGCCTGGGAAAAATATTCACGGCACAGGGCCGTATTCAGGATGCGATTCAGACATATACCGAACTCATCGAAAACCGCCCGGATCAGGCATCCGCGTATACGCTGCTGGGCACCCTTTACGAAAACAAAGGGCAATTCGACCGGGCAGAAACCCAGTACAAGACCGCCCTGGAAATCGATCCGGATCTCATCCCGGCGCTCAACAATCTGGCCTACCTGTACGCGGAACAGGAAATTCACCTGAATCAGGCCCTGGATATGGCCAGACAGGCCAGACGGCAAACCCAACAGGTACCCGCTGTCATGGATACACTGGGATGGGTTTATTTTAAAAAAGCTCTTTACGACAGTGCGGTCATGGAATTTCAAGCCGCGATTGAACTGGATTCGTCCAATCCCGTATTTTTCTACCACCTGGGACTGGCCTATCATGAACTGGGACGATCCAAAGACGCAAAAACCGCACTGGAAAAAGCGTTACGCATTCAACCCGATTTTACAGGCGCTGAAACAGCCCGAACCATTCTGGCCGAGCTTTGATACGTCACATTCAACCCGGTTTTCGGATCAACCGCCCCGGGCACGGCCGCACCCGCTTTTCACATGATCTGTCCGGAAAACAGATGGTGTCGCACATCCGCATGCGGATCAGACCCTGATGGCCCCGTTTTCGGGCAACTCCAGGCCCTGGTTTTCAACCGGTTCTGAAAATCTTGAATCCGGGTGCACAATTTCTGGCATGGAACCCTATTACACAGTTGTTCATTGATATTCATAAAAGCCTTTGCCGGTTTTTCTGCCCAGCCAGCCCACTTCCACATATTTCCTGAGCAGCGGGCAGGGCCGGTATTTGGAATCCTTGAACCCGTCATACAGGGTTTCCATGATGGCCAGGCAGGTATCCAGACCGATGAGATCAGCCAGCGCCAGCGGTCCCATGGGATGATTCATACCCAGGCGCATCACCGTATCGATATCTTCTGCCGTGCCCACCCCCTGATACAGACAAAACACCGCTTCATTGATCATGGGCATCAGAATCCGGTTGGCTATAAATCCGGGGTAATCACTGGCCCGGGCCGGTGTTTTACCGAATTTCTCAGACAGTTTCCAGGTGATATCAAAGGTTTCATCGGACGTGGCAATGCTCTGGATCACCTCCACCAGCTTCATGACCGGCACCGGGTTCATGAAATGCATGCCGATGACCTTGTCCGGCCGGGAGGTCTGGGCCGCGATCCGGCCGATGGGAATGGATGAGGTGTTGGTGGACAAAATCACATGAGGCGGACAGATGCTGTCCAGATCCTTGAAAATGTTGAATTTCAGATTTTCCTGTTCCACGGCCGCCTCCACCAGAAAATCCACTTTCGCCATATCGTTCAAATCCGTGGTGGTGGTGATCCGTTCCAGAATAGCGGCCTTGTCCGCTTCGCTGATTTTTTCCTTGGACACCATCCGGTCCAGATTTTTGGTGATGGTGGCCATTCCTTTGTCACAGAATTCCGGTTTGATATCACTCATGATCACCGACAGACCGGCAGCGGCTGCCACCTGAGCAATCCCGTTGCCCATCTGGCCGGCACCAATGACACCGAATGTGTTTATATCCATTTTTTTCTCCTGTTTTTTTGTGGGGTAACTGATGAATCACCGACGAACAACCAGGGCCACCGCTTCTCCGCCGCCTAGACACAGACAAGCCAGTCCCTGATGAACATCGCGTTTTTTCATTTCATACAACAGCGTGGTCAATACCCGGGCACCGGACGCACCGATCGGATGTCCCAGGGCCACGGACCCGCCATTGACATTGACTTTTTCAGGATCCAGTTCCAGCACCTTGTTGATGGCGGTGGAAGTTCCGGAAAACGCTTCATTGATCTCGAACAGGTCGATATCGTCAATCAGGATACCTTCTTTTTTCAACACCTTGGGAATGGCATAAATCGGTGCCATCAGCACATATTTCATGTCAATGCCATAAGATGCCTGGGCACCGATCTGTGCCAGAACGGGGCACCCCAGTTCTTTTGCTTTTTGTTCGCTCATGACCACCACGGCGGATGCACCGTCGGAAATGATGGAGGCATTGCCGGCGGTCCCCACCCCGTCTTTCTTGAAAGCGGGTTTCATGTTGGACAGCCGGTCGAACGAGGTGTCCTGGGGGCACTCATCCGTGTCAAACAATTTGGGATCCCTTTTGCGCTGCGGCACGCTCACCGGCAGGATCTCGTCTTTGAACCGTCCCGATGCCACGGCTTCGCCGGCCCGGCGGTAGGACTCGGCCGCATACCGGTCCTGATCTTCTCTGGACACCCCCCAGCGGTCCGAACACAGTTCGTTGGACATGCCCATGTGAAAATCATTGACAATGTCCCACAGCCCGTCATGGATCATGTGGTCCTCGATGCGGCCGGGACCCATGCGGTACCCCCACCTGGCCTTGTCCATGTAATAGGGGGCCATGCTCATGGTCTCCATGCCGCCGGCCACCACCACATCGGCATCGCCGCACTGGATGGCCTGGGCCGCCAGCATCACCGCCTTTAATGATGATCCGCACACCTTGTTCACTGTTATGGATTCCACTTCCCAGGGCAGCCCGGCCTTGACTGCGGCCTGCTTGGCCGGATTCTGGCCGTAGCCACAGGGCAGCACCATGCCCATGATGCATTCATTGACCCGGGATGATTCAATACCGGCCCGGGTAACGGCTTCCTTGATCGCCATACCCCCCAGATCGGTGGCGCCTATGGTACTCAGGGTACCGCCGAAACTGCCCAGAGGCGTTCGAACGGCACTGACGATGACGGCATTCTCCATGGATTGCTCTCCTTGTGCTTATCTGTCATTATTCGCTATATTGCAGCTGGAATGTATCAGCTGTTTTTGTCCATTGCAAGTGTTTTCCAACCCGGACGAGTCCCGGTCCGGCGTTTTTGGGCAAAGCCTGCGTGCCAAGGGACGGCGGGTCAACTGACCCGTGCCGGAGGGGTGTGTGGGTTTCACTCCTCTGCCGTCTTTGACAAGGCGTAGGGCATGCTGCGCTAAACGGCAAAAACTGCGGGCAGGTATGTCCTCAAACAGTTTGCCGTTCTTCACGCTTCGCATGCCCAACGCCTTGTAACAAACACGTCAGAATGGGATTCAACCCGCACTCCCCCCCGGCACTGGACAATGATGCCGGTCTATAGGGCTTCGGAAATGGCAACTCTCTGTACAGCGGAGCCCCCGGCGGGGGTGCCTTGCTGACGGACTGTCGGAGCCACCCCGGGGATTCCAGGCCGGCAGCAAGGCACCCCCGCCAGGGGCGGCACTCTGCCGACATCTGAAATCAAGACCCCCGCTGCAACTGATTACAGCCCGGTAGCCGGTTCAAATCGACGGTTACATGTTCCGGCGGTACTTGCCTCCGACTTCGTACAGGGCGCCTGTGATGGTGCCCAGGGAACAGACTTTCACTGTCTCCATCAGCTCCGCAAACAGGTTGCCGCCATTCAGGGCAGTCTCCTGAAGCCTCGTCAGTGCGGCCTCCTGCTTATCCTGATGGGTTTTCTTGAACGCATCCAGCCTTTCCAGCTGGGCGTTCTTCTGTTCTTCGGTCGACCGGGACAACTCCAGATGATTGGCCATGTCCGCATAGTCCGCATCCGGGTCCTCAAAAGTGTTAATGCCAACCAGCGGGAGTTTGCCCGAATGCTTGAGATGCTCGTAATACATGGATTCTTCCTGGATCTTGCCCCGCTGATATCCGGTTTCCATGGCCCCAAGGACCCCGCCCCGCTCGGTGATGCGATCGAATTCCACCAGTACGGCCTCTTCCACCAGATTCGTGAGTTCATCCAGGATAAAGGATCCCTGGAGCGGGTTTTCATTTTTGGCCAGGCCCCATTCCCGATTGACGATCAGCTGGATGGCCAGGGCCCTTCGCACCGATTCCGCGGACGGGGTGGTGATGGCCTCGTCAAAGGCGTTGGTGTGAAGCGAGTTGCAGTTGTCGTAAATGGCGCACAGGGCCTGCAGGGTGGTACGGATATCATTGAACTGGATATCCTGAGCATGCAGGGACCGGCCCGAGGTCTGGATATGGTATTTGAGTTTCTGGGACTTGTCATTGCCTTTGTATTTGTACCGCATGGCAACCGACCAGATGCGGCGGGCCACCCGCCCGATCACCGTGTATTCCGGGTCCATGCCGTTGGAAAAGAAAAACGACAAGGAGGGAGCAAAAGAATCGATGTCCATGCCCCGGGACAGGTAGTATTCCACATAGGTGAACCCGTTGGCCAGGGTCAATGCCAGCTGGGTAATGGGGTTGGCCCCGGCTTCGGCAATGTGGTATCCGGAAATGGACACGGAATAAAAGTTCTTCACCTGGTGATCGATGAAATACTGCTGGATATCCCCCATCATTTTCAGGGCGAACTCAATGGAAAAAATACAGGTGTTCTGGCCCTGGTCCTCTTTGAGAATATCGGCCTGGACCGTGCCCCGGACCGAGGAAAGGGCGAACGCCTTGAGTTCGGCAGCTTCCGTTTCATCGGGTTTGCGGCCGTGCTTTTTTTCAAACTTGTCCAGCTGCTGATGGATGGCAGTATTTAAAAACATGGCCAGCATCATGGGGGCCGGACCGTTGATGGTCATGGACACCGAGGTGTTGGGGGCGCACAGGTCAAATCCGTCATACAGCACCTTGACATCTTCGAATGTACAGATGCTCACCCCGGAGGTACCGATCTTGCCATAGATGTCCGGCCGCCGGTCCGGGTCGAATCCGTACAGAGTCACCGAGTCGAACGCAGTGGACAACCGCTTGGCCGGGTAAGCCGAAGAGAGCATCTTGAACCGGCGGTTGGTGTCCGCAGGGCCTCCCTCTCCGGCAAACATCCGGGTCGGGTCCTCATCCGCCCGTTTCAAAGGAAACACCCCGGCGGTATAGGGAAACTGACCGGCAAAATTCTCCTTGCGCATCCACTGGTACTGGTCCCCGGGATCGGTAAACCGGGGCCGGGCGATTTTGGGAATTCTGGAATGAGACAATGATTCGGTGAATAACGGCACCCGGAACTCCTTGTCCCGGACCTGGTAGACCAGTTCATCCTTTTCATAGGCATCCGCACGGGTCTGATATTGATGGATCAGATCCTGGGTTTCCGGTTCCACCTGTTGCTGCGCCTCTTCCAGGGCCTGCTTCAGTCCGGCCAGGGCCTGGTCCATATCGTCTGTCCGGGTTTCTATCTCTTCCAGGGCCGATGACAGGTGCCAGGAACGGCGGACTGCGCCAGCCTGCGTCTGAGTGGCCTTGTGATACTGCCTTACCGTATCCGAGATCTCCGCCAGGTACCGGGTCCGTTCACCGGGAATAATGATGGTTTTGGACGAGGATTCGCTGACGTCTGTCCGGGGAATGGATGAGGTAAACCCGGTGCCTTTTGTCTCATTGATCAGATCCAGCAGGGCATGATATAAAGCGGTAAGTCCGTCGTCATTGAACTTGGAGGCGATGGTGCCGTAGACCGGCATCGCCTTCGGGTCTTTGTCCCAGGCCTTGCGGTTTCGCTGCACCTGTTTTCTCACATCCCGAAGAGCGTCTTCAGCCCCTTTTTTCTCATACTTGTTCACCGCCACGATATCCGCGTAATCCAGCATGTCGATCTTTTCCAGCTGGGACGGGGCTCCGTATTCCGCGGTCATCACATACAAGGACACATCCACCAGATCCACCACCCGGGAATCTCCCTGGCCGATACCCGCGGTTTCCAACAGGATCATGTCAAACCCGGCCGCCTTGACCACTTCCACGGCATGGGGCAGGGATTCAGGCAGTTCGGTCTGGGACCTCCGGGTGGCCAGGGACCGCATGTACACCCGGTCGCTGTCAATGGCATTCATGCGGATCCGGTCTCCTAACAGGGCCCCGCCGGTCTTGCGGCGGGAGGGATCGCAGGAGATCACGGCAATGGTCACATCGGGCAGGTCCCGCAGAATCCGGATGATCAGTTCATCGGTCAAAGAGGATTTGCCGGCCCCGCCCGTGCCGGTGAGACCGATGACCGGAATGTTTCTGGATGCAATCACCGGGGCCAGACGGGACATGATCGTTTCCAGCTGGTCTGAATGATGGGCACCGGCCTCCTGGACCGCTGAAATGAACCGGGCGATGGTGAGCTTGTTGTCCACGGTCAGCCGGTCGAATTCCAGCTGATCAAAATCCGCACATACGGCATCCATGGACCGCATCATGTCGTTGATCATCCCCTGGAGGCCCATTTTGGACCCATCTTCCGGCGAATAGATCCGGGTAATGCCGTACGCATGCAGCTCCGCGATTTCCTTCGGGATGATCACCCCGCCGCCGCCGCCGAAAATCTTGACATGGGAGGCCCCCTGCTCATCGAGCAGGTCTTTCATGTACTTGAAATACTCCATGTGACCGCCCTGGTAACTGGAAACGGCAATCCCCTGGGCATCCTCCTCGATGGCGGCATCCACCACCTCCTTGACCGACCGGTTGTGACCGATATGGATGACTTCGGCGCCTGTGTCCTGAAGAATCCGTCTCATGATATTGATGGCCGCATCATGGCCGTCAAACAAAGAGGTGGCAGTAACGATTTTAATGGCGTGTTTCGGGGTATAGGGCTGAGTTTCCTGAGTCATGACGGCTCCTTTTAAAATATGAGTCCGAGAATAAAATCGGTCTGGATGGCGGTATACTGGTCAATGGTGAACTGCTTTTGCAAATGCCAGCGGCGGAACGCCCACATCTGTCCGAGCACGGAGATGTTGTGCCCCACAAGTGTGACGATTTGGTCATCCAGCACCGGAAAACTGTTTTTGACAGACATCTGATTCAGTGTGGTGATAAAAATATCCGTGATATTCAATTCATTGGTCAATACCCGTTCCTGCCATTTTTTCGGCAGAAACTGGGTCACCTGATACATGAGCAGAATATGATCGGCCATGTTGTCACAAACCCTGAAATAACGTCGAATCACCCGGGCCAGCACCGCTTTGTCCCCGGCGCTGTCGGTCAGGGCCTCTTCCACCGCCTTCTGCACTTCTTCATGGATGGTTTTGCATACCAGGTAAAGCAGGTCTTCCTTGGAACTGACATATTCATACAGGGACCCGATGGAAAATCCGGCGGCCTGGGCGATCATGCGGGTGGTGGTTTTATGGTATCCGTGGGTGATGAATAATGTAACGGTGGCATCGATGATATGTCGTCGCCGCTCTCGGACCAGATCGGGATTCTTGATCTGGGTGGGAACCTCGGGGTCCGCCGCCCGCTGTCTGTTTTTCCGATCCTTTGTCACAACGATACCACTCCCTGGATTGATTTTTTTTGAACCCTCTTTGAAAAGCCCGACCGACCGGCAGTTTTCACCGCCTTACATGAACGAGCGCTCAATCATACTTTTTTTACATGAATTCCTGCGGTTGTCAAGCAAAACATTGGGAGGTAACCGGCATTTGTATTTGGGCTTTTTTTTATGATCCGGTTACGGTAAAATGACCTGTTCAATCAGACAGAAACACAAAAACAACGCACATCGGCATCCGCTTGAAAGGAGCGTCTTATGGAATTGAAAACCTTGTCCATCGAAAACCCGGAATCATTGAATTTCATTTTAGGGCATGCCCATTTCATCAAAACCGTGGAAGATATCCATGAAGCCATCGTATGTACCGTCCCCAACGCCAGATTCGGGGTGGCGTTCTGTGAAGCATCCATGGAATGCCTGGTTCGGGCCAGCGGCACGGACGAAGCATTGATCAAGCTGGCCCAAAAAAATGCCTATGCCCTGTCTGCGGGCCACACGTTTGTCATCTTTATGCAGGACATGTTTCCCATCAACGTTCTGAATACCATCCAGAGTGTTCCTGAAGTGGCAAGAATTCATTGTGCCACAGCCAACCCCGTGGAAGTCATTCTGGCGGAAACCGATCAGGGCCGGGGGATTTTGGGCGTGATTGATGGATTTTTTTCCAAAGGCATTGAAACAGATGCAGATGTTGAAACGCGTAAAGGGTTTCTGCGCATGATCGGTTACAAACAATAACACATGCGGGGTCAAAAAAACCGGCCGTCTTTTTGACCCCGGCAGATTATTTGGTGATGAACACCGGGCATTCGGCTTTGTTGAGCACCTGATGGGCCACACTGCCCAAAAACAGCCCGGCCAGATCCGAGACCCCTCGGGAACCCATGACGATGAGGTCCATTTCCTCAATTCTGGCCACTTCGGCGATGTGGGTGCCCGGGGTACCTTCCAGAATTCGTGTCTCATAGGATACCCCGGCTTTTTCAAGCATCTCTTCATACGGCTTGATCAGGTCTTCCGATGATTTCATGATTTCATCGATGGCCTGCTGAAAATAGGGTTCCGACAACACCACAGGAAATCGGGCATGACAATGCAGCAAAAGAATGTGGGAGTCAAACTTTTTGGCCAGATCGATGGCATACCGGGTGGAATTAACGGAGTGGGAAGATCCGTCCACAGGATTTACTATCTTTTTAAATTCCATCACACATCTCCTTTTTTTCAGGTTTCGGATTCAGGGTCGACAAGCGAAGCTCTTGATTCGCTTGTATTCATTCCTGTATTTTAGGGCACCCTGCCAATAAAAAAAAGCAAAAAATTAATTTCCTGACCCGGCAAGACAAAAAAACATTGACAATTCATTTTCTATAAATGTAGTATCCGGAGTAAATAGACTGAGCGCTCGATCAGTTTTTCTTTCATCTTGTCGGGCTTTGATGACAGAACCGGTTGCAGGACAAGACACACGTTCCAATAACCCACAAAAACAAGGAGGCGCAGGGTGGATTTTGACCTTACCAAAGAGCAGAAGATGATTCGTAAGGAAGTCAGAAACTTTGCCCAGAAGGAAATCGCCCCGATCGCGGGGGAACTGGATGAAAACGAGGAGTTCTCCGAAGATCTGACCCGAAAAATGGGCGACATCGGTCTTTTTGGCATGTTTGTTTCAGAAAGCTATGAAGGTCAGGCAATGGATTATATCTCATATATCATTGCCGTGGAAGAAATCGCGCGCATTGACGGGTCCCAGGCCGCCACCATCGCGGCGGGCAACTCCCTGGGCATCGGCCCCATCTATTATTTCGGCACGGAAGAGCAAAAGAAAAAATATCTGCCCAAACTGTGTGCCGGTGAAGGCCTCTGGGGATTCGGACTCACCGAACCCACGGCCGGGTCCGATGCCGGCGGCAGTAAAACCACGGCCGTGCTGGAAGGGGACGAATGGGTGATCAACGGCTCCAAAATTTTCATCACCAATGCGGCCTGCGACATGACCATGGGCGTCACGGTCCAGGCGGTGACCGGGACAAGGGACAACGGCAAGCCGGAATATTCCTGCATCCTGGTGGAAAAAGGCACCCCGGGATTCAAGGCCGTGCCCATGCACAAAAAAATGATGTGGCGGGCCTCCAACACGGCGGAACTCTATTTTGACGACGTGCGGGTGCCCAAAGAAAACATTCTGGGCAAAAAAGGGGACGGATTCCACCAGATGTTGTCCACCCTGGACGGAGGACGACTCTCCATCGGGGCCATGGGACTGGGCGGGGCCCAGGGGGCCTATGACCTGGCGCTGAAATACGCAAAGGAAAGAGAACAGTTCGGCCAGCCCATCTCCAAATTCCAGGCCGTGGCCTTCAAACTCGCGGATTGCGCCATGGAGATTGAATGTGCCAGAAACCTTTTGTACAAATCCTGCTGGCTGAAATCCAATCACAGGCCCTATGAAAAAGAGGCCGCCATGGGCAAGCTGTATTGTTCCGAGGTGATGAGCCGGGTGGTGGACCATGCCGTACAGATCCACGGCGGATACGGTTTGATGAAAGAATATAATGTCGAACGGTTTTACCGGGATCAGAAACTGCTGGAAATCGGTGAAGGCACCTCCGAGGTTCAGCGTCTTGTCATATCGAGATACATCGGCTGCTGAGGCCGGAATGGAGGGCTATCCATGACTGAAACACAAGACCTGCTCATCAAAGAGGAAAAGAACCAGGCCGCCGTGCTCACCCTGAACCGGCCGGCCGTGATGAACTGCCTGAACTTTGACCTGCTGTATGCCATCAGAGATGAAATCGAGGCGTTGCAGTTCTCCGACACGACCCGGTGTGTCATCATCACCGGCTCAGGCAAAAAAGCGTTCTGCGCCGGGGCCGACCTCAAGGAACGCGCGACACTCACCCAGGACCAGGTCAAACAGTTCATCGTCACCATCCGAAATCTGTTGACATCCATCCAGAACCTGAAAATGCCGGTGATTTCGGCAGTGAACGGCATCGCTCTGGGCGGGGGCACGGAAATTGCCCTGGCATCGGATATCCGCATCGCATCCGACACCGCGCTCATGGGGCTTACCGAAACCCGGCTGGCCATCATTCCGGGCGGGGGCGGGACCCAGCGCCTGCCCCGGATCATCGGCGTGGCCAAGGCCAAGGAACTGATTTTCACCGGACGACGGGTGGATGCCAGAGAAGCCCTGGACATCGGCCTGGTGAATGCGGTGGCTCCGCCGGAAAAACTGGTGGACACCTGCCTGGACATGGCCGCCATGATCGCCGAAACCGGTCCCATTGCCGTGGAAATGGCCAAATACGCCATTGACAAGGGCATCGAAACCGACCTGGCCACAGGCCTGGCCATCGAGTCAAATGCCTACCGGGTCACCATCCCCACCGAGGACCGCATCGAAGGCCTGACCGCGTTCCGGGAAAAACGCAAACCCGTATACAAAGGGAGATAACCCCATGACCGATAACAAAACATTCTGGGAAGATCAGGACAAGGAACTGGAAACCATGCGGGAAAAAGCGGCCTGGCCCGGCGGACAAAAGGCAGTGGACAATCTGGCCAAACGCGGCAAACGCCCGGTACGGGAACTGATCACCGACCTCATCGATGCAGACACCCCGTTTTTCGAACTGTCCCTGCTGGCCGGGTTCGGTATGGGATATCCCGGGGTGGAGGATGTGCCCTGTGCCGGCATGGTCACGGGCATCGGAAAAATTCACGGCAACTGGACCATGATCATGGCCAATGACTCCCGGGTCAAGGCGGGCACCTATTTCCCCATCACCCTGAAAAAACACATGCGTGCCCAGGCCATTGCGGAAAAATGCGGGCTCAACTGCGTGTACATCGCCGATTCCGGCGGGGTGTTTCTGCCCATGCAGGCCGACGTGTTTCCCGATGACCAGCATTTCGGGTCCATTTTCTACAACATGGCCAGAATGTCCGCCAAAGGACTGCGCCAGGTGACCCTGAGCACCGGTGGCAACACGGCCGGCGGTGCCTATATCGTGTTCATGGCCTGTGAATCCATCATGATCGACAAACAATCCTTTTCCTTTTTAGGGGGCCCGCCCCTGGTGAAGATGGCCACAGGCGAGGAAATTTCCGCCGAAGACTTAGGGGGTGCCCGGGTGCACACCCAGGTGTCGGGCGGGGCCGATCATTTGTGCACCGATCAGGGCCAGGCCATTGCCAAAGTCCGGGAACTGCTGTCTTTAACCCGGCCCCAGGCCCTGCATCTGCACCGGTATGAGGCCAGGGAACCCAGAACCGCCCCATCGGCGGTATACGATGTGCTGCCCGCATCCCCCCACCATGGGATCAAGGGCCACGCTTTTCTTGAGGCCATTGCCGATGATTCCGAATTCATCGAGGTCAAGAAGAATTTCGCCCCGGGCCGGGGCACCAACATCCTCACCGGCAAGATCCGCATCAAAGGACTGCCCGCAGGGGTGATCTGCTCCAACGGGGCCGGAATCATCTTTCACGAGGCCGCCAAAAAAGTGGCGGAATGGGTGGTGAGATGTTCGTATGAAAAAATCCCGCTCCTGTTCATCCAGAGCGCACCGGGCTATATGGTGGGATCCGACTCCGAACATGCCGGCATCGGCAAATACGGGGCCGACATGGTGCGGGCCGTGTCCTGTGCCCAGGTACCCCGGATCCAGCTGGTGATCGGTCCGGACAACGGGGCCGCCAACTACGGCATGTGCGGCCGGGCTTACCGTCCGAATTTCCTGTTTTCCACCATGCGGGCCCGCACCGGGGTCATGAGCGGAAAAAGCGCGGGCGGGGTTCTGTTGAGCATCGAGCAGGCCAAACGCAAAGCCGCGGGCAATCCCATGACACCCGATGAGATCGCCGCGTTTCAGCAGAAAATGATCGACAAATATGAGGGCGAGGCCCACCCGTTTTACTGTGCGGCCCGCCTGTTCAATGACCGGGTCCTCAAGTTTCATGAGATCCGGGACTGGCTGGCCATGGCGCTGGAAGTCAGCCTGATCCACCCGGTTTCCGACCCCTCTTTCGGCAATTTCAGGTTTTAAAAAAGAGGGGAAACACATATTTTACCGTTTTTACGGTTGCCTATCAGGGCCGCCATATTATAAATTCCTTATATGAGGAGACGACCCATGACTGAATATGATTATTGGAAAATTTTCCCCAGAATGCCAAGAAAAGTCACCATCGGGGACATCACGGTCAGAGACGGATTTCAGCACCTGGAAAAATTCATCTCCACCCCGGCCAAGATCACGTATCTGGAAGAACTGATTTTTGCCGGATGCCGCAACATCGAGGTTACCAACCTGGGCAATCCCAGAAACATGCCCCAGTTTGCCGATGCGGAAGAGCTGCTGGCCCACCTGAGATCGGAGAAATTTGTGTCCCGGGCCGCAAAAAAAGGCATTGACATGAAGGATGTGACCCTGACCGCCATCACCATCCGGGAGCCTTCCGTGGACCGGGCCATCGAGCTCAAAAACCGCGGGGTCGGCCCGGACCGGGTGTTGATGATGGTCTCTACGGAAGAGCAGCACCATTTTGCCAATTCCGGCACCTCCCTGCCCAACTACTGGAAAGAAGCGGAACGGTGCATCCAGAAATGCACGGATGCAGGCATCAAAATGTGCGGCACCGTGTCCACCATCTGGGGGTCTCCCATCGGCGGCGCCACGCGGCTGGAAGATGCTGTCACATTCACCCGACACTGGCTGGATATCGGGGCATCGGACATCGAACATGCCGACCATGACGGATCGGCCTCGGCTCCGGATGTGTACCGGTATTTTTCCATGATCCTGGACGAAATTCCGGACACCTCTCTGCACATCGCCCATTTTCATGAAACCAAACGCGTGGCGTCGGCTTCCACGCTGGCCGCGCTCCAGGCCGGTATCTGTCATTTCGAATGCACCCTGGGGGGCCTGGGGGGTCAGCCCGCCAATTTCCTGGATGACCGGCCCATCAAGGGCACTGGAGACTATTATTATGACGATCCCCGGTATGTGGGGCTGGTCTGCCTGGAAGATACCCTTGTACAAATCGATGAAATGGGTATAGAACATGGGTATGATGTGGACCGGATCCTGTGGCTGGGCAAACAGCTGGAAAGAACCGTGGGTCATCGGCTGCGCAGCGAAGCCATCATCAACGGCCGGACCCTGACCGAAGGCCATATGGAATACGCCCGGCCCGGTCTGGCCAAACTCAAGGAAAAGCTGGGAGAATCGCCGGATCAGAAATTTCCTGAATAACCTTTTAACCACAAGGAGAAGGAATGGAAAAGGAAGATAAAGTCCCCCATATCAACGTGGACTATTTTGAGGATCTCACCGGAAATATCGAAGATGACAAGGGGCTGTCCGTGGATGAAGTGGGCAAACGGATCCGGCAGCTTCGAGAGGAACGGGGCATCTCACTTCAGGATCTGTCGGATCTCACCGGGTTTGAGGTCTCGCGTCTGGAAGATATTGAAGCCGGAAAAGAAAAACCCCAGCTGGGCATGGTGATGAAACTTTCCAAGGCCCTGGATGCGGCCGTGGGCCGTCTGGTGTCCGGCATGGGTACCAAGCTGTATTCCATTACCCGGAAAAATGAACGCAAACCCGTGGCCCGGTCCGCCTCCAAAACCAGCAAAAAAAGCGTGTATTCCTATATGAGCCTGGCCCCGGAAGTGCAGGGCCGTCACATGGAGGCGTTGATCGTGCAGCTGGAAAAAGCCGAGGAAAAGGAGATTTCCGTTCACAGCGGCGAAGAGTTCATCTATGTGCTCGACGGCGTCGCCAACCTGACCATTGCCAAAAAATCCTATGACCTTTCCCCGGGAGATTCCGCCTATTACCTGTCCACCACCCCGCACTATTTGACCGCAAAAACCGACAAGGCCACCATTCTGGCGGTACTTTATGAATAAGCATGAACAAGGAGGTAGCATCCATGCCCAAAAAACTGTGGGAACCGTCTGAAGAACGGATCAAATCCACCAACATGTACCGGTTCATGACCCGGGTGAATGACACGTACGGCAAACAGTTCACGGAATACCCCCCGCTGTGGGAATGGTCCGTGGAAAATCTGGAGGCTTTCTGGACGCAAGCCTGGGATTTTCTGGACATCCAGGTATCCGCGCCCTATGAAACGGTGATCCAGGACAAGGACAAAATGCCGGGAGCGAAATTTTTTACGGGCAGCAAGCTCAATTTTGCTGAAAACCTGCTCCGATGCAGAGATGACCGGACCGCGCTGGTGTTCATAGGAGAAGACAGCGTGCGCCGCACCCTGACCTACAACCAGCTGTATACTGAGGTGGCTCAAACAGCAGCCGCCCTCAAGGCGATGGGTATCGTGGCCGGGGACCGGGTGGTGGGGTTCGTGCCCAACATGCCGGAAAGCATCATTGCCATGCTGGCCGCCACCAGTCTGGGAGCCATCTGGTCTTCCTGCTCCCCGGACTTTGGTATCAAAGGGGTCCTGGACCGGTTCGGCCAGACCCGGCCCAAGGTGCTGTTCACGGCGGACGGGTATTTTTTTAAAGGCAAACCGCTGTCTTCCATCGAACGCATCGCCGGTATTGTGGCGGAACTGCCTTCCATTGAAAAGATCGTGGTGGTGCCTTACATCAGCGACACCCCGGATATCGGTTCCCTGCCCAATGCCGTGCACTACAAGGATTTCAAGGATACCTCCGCCAAAAAAATTGAATTTATGCAGATGAATTTCGACGATCCTTTGTACATCATGTATTCGTCGGGTACCACAGGGCTTCCCAAGTGCATGGTCCAGAGCATCGGCGGGGTCCTGCTCCATCAGAAAAAAGAGCTGGTGCTCCACACGGACCTGACAAAAGAGGACACCATTTTCTATTTCACCACCTGCGGATGGATGATGTGGAACTGGCTCACCGCCGGCCTGTCCGTGGGCGCCACCCTGGTGCTGTATGACGGCAATCCCTTTCATCCGGGTCCGGATGCCTTGTGGCGCATGGCGGAACAGGAAAAGATCACGGTGTTCGGCACCAGTGCCGGATATATCGAAGCGTTGAAAAACGCCGGTGTGAAACCCAAAGAGCAGTTCGACCTGACTCCGCTCAAATCGGTTCTATCCACCGGGTCTCCACTGTCGGACGAAAACTTTGAATTCGTTTACGACCATATCAAATCCGACCTTCAGCTGGCCTCTATTTCCGGCGGGTCCGACCTCAATGGCTGCTTTGCTCTGGGCAATCCCATAGGGCCGGTATATACGGGTGAGCTTCAGTGCCGGGGCCTGGGCATGGCCGTGTATGCGTATGATGACAACGGACAGCCCGTGGTGGATCAGCAGGCCGAGCTGGTATGCACGGCCCCCTT
>JAABUD010000058.1 GCA_011389555.1 Desulfotignum sp.
ATGTCCGGGTCATCCTGTTCGTGAAGCTGGCACCGGGGTATGATCTCACCGAGGACCTGGAAGCAAAGATCCGGGCCGACATCCGGGCCAATGCCTCGCCCCGGCACGTGCCGGCCAAGATCATTACCTGTCCGGACGTGCCCTATACATTGAACATGAAAAAAGTGGAACTGGCCGTTAAAAAAGTGATCGAAGGCAAGGAAGTCAAAAACAAGGATGCCCTGAAAAATCCGGAAGCCCTGGATTTCTTTGACGGGCTGCCGGAACTTCAATCCTGACACACTCACCTGGGGGCGGTGTGGATACAATCAGCCACACCGCCCGTTTTTTTTCGAAAGTATTTGCCATGGAATCCAGTGTCCGCAACCATTACCAGGCCAGCAACCTGATGGAAAAAATCGATGCCGGGCTGACCGCAGCCGGAAAACATCCGCAACAGATCGATATCCGGGATCTGGCCCCCGTGGATCAGCTTCACACCGGCGGGATCCGGGGTACGCAGGCGCTGCTGGAAAAACTGGAGATCCCCGCACATTTTCATGTCCTGGATGCCGGATGCGGCCTGGGCGGTGCCAGCCGCCTGATGGCAGACACCTTCGGGTGCCGGGTGACCGGCATCGATCTGTCCCCGGATTACATTGAAGCGGCCCGGGTGCTGACCCATCGCACGGGGCTTTCCGGCCGGGTGCAGTTCGAGACCGGCTCGATCCTGGCTTTGCCGGAAACCCCCGGTCCCTTTGACGTGATCCTGTGCCAGCACATCCTGATGAACATTTCAGACAAACAGGCAGCGGTTCAGCAGTTTGTCCGGCACCTCAAGCCGGGCGGCAGGGTGGTGCTGCACGAAATTGTCGCAGGCAGCCATCCAGACCTGGCTTTGCCGGTGCCCTGGGCCGCCTCGGCCGACATCTCGTTTCTGGAACCTTTGGAATCGATGCTGGCCTGTTTCACTGACAACGGGTTCACACTGGAACAGATCTTCGATGCCACGGCCCTCGGGACCCGATACTGGCAGAAAGCCGGGGAATTCGCCCGGAAAAATCAACAAAATATGGACTGGCCCCCTCCGTTGGGACCTCACCTGGTGTTTGGCGACACGGCGGACCGGTTCCCTTTTACCATGTCACAAAATTTTGAGGCCCACGCCATCGAGTTGATCGAAGCCGTGTTGCGATTCAGCGGACCACCGGTCACGCGCTGAAATTGAGTTTCACGTAATAGATGCCGCTGTTCAGACTCGCTTCCATGGGCAGGCCTGATTTTTCAAACACCTTGATCATGGGCTGATTGTCCGCGAGCACCTGGGCGCTGACCCCTTTGAACCCCAGTTCCTTTGCCTGCTCGATCAGGCGGGACAAAAGGTACGATCCCACCCCGATCCCCTGGAACCGCTCGTCGATGAGAAACGCCACCTCGCCGCAATAGGTGCGCTCCTCTCTGACCATCCGGGCTTCGGCAATGATTTTCTGGTTGCCGTTCTCCTCATACAGGCCCACAATGGAAAACTCCTTGTGATAGTCCAGGTTCACATAGGCCTGCATCTTGTCATGGTCCATGGTTTTGACCGAATAAAAAAACCGGTAGAAAATCATCTCTTTGGAACACCGGTAGAAAAACCGGCGCATCATCTCTTCATCCGACGGTTTCATGGCCCTGAACCGGATGGAAACGCCCCCTTTGAACCGTTTGGTCTCCTCGATATGGGATGGATACAGGTGCACCGATTCCGGCAGAAAAATCTGATTGGCATAAATGAGCCGGCGGTCTCTGGCCTGGGTGATCAATGCCTGGCGGTCATCAGGATGGGCAATATCGATCAATGCCTGGGCCCGCTCTCTCAGAGACCGCCATTTCAGATTGGCCACCCCGTATTCCGTGACGATCATGTGGACCGACTCCCGCAGACGCAGCTGATTGCCGTATTTCTGGAGACTGAGCAGAATATTGGGTTTGCCGTTTTCATCCCGGCTGGGCAGACCGATGATGGTGGTCCCGTCCGTGGAGGCTTCCGCGCCTCTGAAAAAATCGATGGCCTCCCCGGGTCCGGTAATCACCGCACCCTGAAGTGGAAAGGCCACACTGCCCAAAAGGTCCACTTTCCGGCCTTCATACAACGCCACAAACTGGGGATTGTTGGCGATGAGCCGGGAGTTGCACACCCAGTCGATCCCCTGAAATTCCACCAGGGGATTCCGGTGCAGCCAGCAATGCAGCTCCTTGGTGCCCAGAGCATACGAGACCAGTGATTTTCCCCGGAACGGGGATTTGCGGGAATTGGTCACGGCCCCGGATTTCACCAGTTCCGCCAGAGCATCCGTAAAAAAAAGAGAATGAATTCCCAGATCCTTTTTCTTGGACAGATGGGCCGCCAGGGCCTCGAACAGGGGGCCGAATGAAAAACTCAAGCAGTCCCCGTCCTTGATCACCGAGGCCACATTGGCAGCCACCTGATCGATGGTCACTGTCACATCCGGCAGTTCATACACCACGGGTTCCCGTTTGGATTGCACCAGCAGGTCGAATTCATCGATGGACACAAAGGTATCCCCATACGTATAGGGCATGGCCGTGTTGATTTCCCCCACCACCAGAGAAGCCCGATGGATGGCTTCCCTGGCCACATCCACGGCCACGCCCAGGCTGCAGTATCCGGTATCGTCCGGTGGCGTAATCTGGATCAGGGCCACATCGATATCCAGTTTCCCGGACTTGATGACCCGGGGAATCTCGGAATAAAATGCGGGAATCAGGTCCACCTGGCCGGATGAAATGGTGTCCCAGGCCACATACCCCGAAAAAAACGTTTTCAGCCGGTGGTTGGGTGCATTGAGCCGGTCCACGGACAGGAATGTATCCCCGAGCAGGGCCAGCTGCACCAGCTCCAGGTCCCGGATATTATGGCTGTCCACGTCCAGCAGGGTTTTGACCAGGGTCCCGGGGGCTGCCGGTCCGGTGCCGATGAAAATGGTCATGCCTGGTTTGATATGATTCAACACATTTCTGGGTGAAATCAGCCGATCCTCCCAGCTGGATTGATTTGAGTCCGCCATGGCCGCTCCTTGTCGAGATGATGGGTGGTTAACAGATCCTGACATACGTCTGTTCATATCAACTTCTGCCCGGACAGGCAAGCAGAAGTACACTGCCGGCCGGGCACGGGATGAAAAACGCAATTTGCCATGCAGAAAAATACCGGTTTATCCTTGAATTTACCGGCCTGCCATTATATATGACACGCAACAAATATGAGCGTATGGTTAGATGGTGATCAGGCGCTTTACATGATGAAAGGTGTATTTTGCAGTTCCTGGGAATTTTGATCCACACCCTGGGCGGCCTGGGCATGTTCATTCTGGGCATGAAGATGATGACCGAAGGGCTCCAGGCCACTGCCGGCCAGAGGATCCGGCGGATTCTGGAGGCCATGTCCTCCAACCGGTTCATGGGCTGCGCCACCGGTGCGGGCGTGGCCGCACTCATTCAATCATCCTCCGCCACCACCGTGATGCTGATCGGGTTTGCCAGCGCCGGCATCATGACGTTGCAGCAGGCTGTCGGGGTGGTCATCGGCGCCAATATCGGCACCACTATCACGGGCCAGATGATCGCGTTCAAACTCACGGAAGCCGCCCTTCCGGCCATCGCCATCGGAGTGGGCCTGAAATATTTTTCCAAAAAAAGAACATACCGGTATATCGGAGACATCGTTTTGGGGTTCGGACTGTTGTTTTTCGGCATGATGGTGATGAAAGAAGGCCTGTCTCCCATCAAATCCGATCCCCAGTTTGTGGCCTTTTTCACCCTGTTCAACACCGAAACCGTCATGGGACTGCTGCTGTGTGTGTTCATGGGCGCTGTTTTGACCGTGGCGGTGCAGTCATCCTCGGCCACGGTGGGACTGACCATGACCCTGGCCGGGTCCGGGCTCCTGGACTATTCCACGGCCCTGGGACTGGTGCTGGGAGAAAACATCGGTACCACCATCACGGCCCAGCTGGCCACCCTTGGGTCCAACAATGTGGAAGCCCACCGGACCGCCAATGCCCATACCATTTTCAACACCGTCGGCGTCGGCATCGTACTGCTGACGTTCCCCTGGTTTACCGACATTGTCCAGCTGCTCACCCTCAAGATGGGGGCCGGTGCCGTCACCCACACCGTCAACGGGGAATATGTGAATGTCGCCCGGTACATTGCCAATGGACACACGTTGTTCAATGTCATCAATGCCGTCATTTTCCTGATGTTGCTGCCCCGGCTGGTGCAGCTGACCCTCTGGATTTCCCCCAAACCCCGCAAGACCCAAGAACGGTATGGACTGCCGGAATTCGACGCCGGATTCATCGACTCCCCCATCGGTGCCCTGGCCCGGGTCAAGGGGGAGATCATCCGGATTACCGAGTTTGCCCACACAAACCTGAAAAAACTGTCTTTGTGCCTGAAAATCCGGGACGATGACATTCTGGGAGAAAGAGAGCCGGTGGAAGAATTTCTGGATGACAGCCAGAAGGTCATCATCTCGTATCTGACCACCATCTATCAGGGAGATGTGAACGAGCCCGAAGCCAAGGAAATCTCTGAAATGATGCGGATCACCAACAATATCGAACGGCTGGGGGATTCCATGGAAAACGTCTCCAAAATCCTGGAAAAAATGTATGACAACCGCATCGAATTCAGCGACCAGGCCAGAAAAGATCTGATCGATATCTCTGACAAAGTAATTGAATTTTTAGGCCTGATTGTCGATGAAATGCAGGAAAAATCAGGCGATTTCTACCAGACAGCCCTGGCCTGCGAAGACATGATCGACCAGATGAGAGAACAGATGCGGTACCACCACATCGACCGGCTCCGGTGCGGAGAATGCTCGGTGGATGCCGGGGTTTTGTTCATCACCCTGGTGTCCAACTATGAAAAAATGGGCGATTACTGCTTCAACATCGCCACCGGCGTGGACCGGATTATCTGACCCGGACTGATCTGTTTTACACTTTTGGCGGCTCTGGTGATGGGGCTGCTTCCCGGGCTTCCTCTTCTGCGGTTTTCAGTCGGGGTTCCATGTGCATGGCCACAGCTGAAGTGGTTTCCATGATGACGAAATCCACCTGGTCTTCCACCGGAACAATCTTTACCGATTCTTTGCGCCGCAGCATCAGGGTTACGACAGCATACAGACTGCTGATGCTGATCAGATAAAAATACAGCCCATAGGGGGTGCTTGAAACTGTCATGACAAAAGAGGACAGCACAGGCCCGAACAGGGCGGTGCCCCCCAAAAGCATGACCAGAGAATACCGGGCCGACAGCAGGATAACGATGGAAATCACAACCAGAAGAATGCCCGGGCCGGGCAGAACCAGGGTTCGGTCCAGCCGGTCCGACATCATCCCCACCGGCCACTGGAACACCAGTCCGCCGAAAACCGTCAGGGTCATGAACCAGGAAATCTGAGCCACGCTCAAATGGATCTGGTGGGCAAACACCGGACCCATGGCGTAAAACGCGCTGTGAAGCATGCCGGAGGCAAAACACCCCAGTATTCCGATGGGTGCTTTTTTGAATATGATTCTCATGTCGATCTGTTCCATCTTGGGCAGTTTCGGCCGGATGGTATGGGTCACTGCCACGGGAATGATGCTCGACACCACAAACATTCCTGCCACCATAAACAGGGTCTGACTGTGTACATCACCGACGTTCAGCAATTGCTGCCCCACGCTGCTGCCCATGTAGGTCACGATCATGTAAATGGAAAAAATCCGTCCCCGGACGGCGGGTTCTGCACATTCATTGAGCCAGCTTTCAATGACCATAAACAGCCCCATATTCGACACTCCAGCGGCAAAACGCAGCACGGCCCACAACAGCGGGGAAGTGTAAAATCCATGAGTCATCACCACAGCAGTGGTCACGGCGGCAAAAACGGAAAACCCCCGGATATGCCCTACACTCCGGATGGCAAAGAGATGGGACATGCCAGAGAAGTAAACAGTGATCATTTGGCGGAAATGGCAGTATTGCCAAATCCGCCAAATGCCGTTCATCCGCAACTGTTGTGGCTGTATACCGTGGCTGCGCCATGGGTTTATTTCTTCCAGCGATGATAACTCATCAGCCCGGCCAGCACGGCTGCGGCAGGTATTTGAATCCAGGCCGGCACGATTTCCGCTGCCTGCCCCACCACGGCGCTGGCGCGAATGTCCATCACCTCATATACCGCATCCACACAGCCTCCCATGGCCAGGGAGATGACGGTGATCATGGACAGGTAGATCACCAGGGTCCGGGTATTGAAAATCGTTCTCACCAGATTGAGGGTGGCGGCATTGGTGGCCGGGCCGGCCAGCAGAAACACCAGGGCGGCACCGGGATTGAGTCCCTTGAGAATCAGTGCGGCCGCAATGGGGGTGGAGGCAGTGGCGCACACATACATCGGGATCCCGGCAGCCAGCATGATCAGCATTGAGACGAACCGGTGGTCATTGGCCCAGAGCGTGAGATCTTCCGGGAAAAAAAATGTGATGACGCCGGCAATGAGAATCCCCACGGCAAAGGGTTTTGCAATATCGCTCACCAGTTCGCCAAAGGCATAGTTCATTCCTGTGACAAACCGGGAAAAAAAAGAAGCGGAGTTTGGAGGTGCACCGGCACGGGTACCCGGGGAACACCCTCACCCGCCGGCGGGTTTGGGTTCAATTCTGTCCGCCTGGGGACTGTCCTTTCCAAAAAAATTCTGGACGATCCCTGTGGAGACGGCCGTGATAAACGCTGCCACAGGCCGGATCACCGTCATGACCGGATCCAGCATGGCCCAGGACACGGCAACCGAATCCACACCGGTCTCAGGCGTGGATATCATGAACGACAGCGCAGCCCCGCTGTTGGCCCCCTGTTTTTTCAACCCCGTGGCCACCGGCACCACGCCACAGGAACACAACGGCAAAGGGATGCCGAAAAGTGCCGCAAGGAACACCGGTTTGATCCTGCCGTTTCCCAGGTACGCTTTGATTTTTTCCGCCTTGAAAAACACATGCAGGAGCCCGGCAATAAAAAAACCGAACAGCATGTACACGGCCACATCCAGGTACAGATGCCAAGCCACCTTCAATATATCATATAGGATAAACATCTTGCCAAACCCTTATCCGCAGGGAGTCACATGATCCAGGCTCATCTGGATCAATGACACCACATGGTCATCGTTGATGGAATAATACATAATTTTGCCTTCCCTTCGGTTCTTCACGATTTTCATGGTCCGCAGGATCCGCAGCTGGTGAGACACAGCTGAATCCGACTGATGGCACAACACCGCGATGTCACAGACACAGTGTTCCCGGTTCAGCAAAGCCAGAACGATTTTCAGGCGGGTCGGGTCGCTTAACGCCTTGAATATGTCGACCATCCAGGTGATGGTCTCATCGGATGGCAGAGACTGCTGGGTCTTTCTTACCCTTTTTCCATCAATGCATCTGATGTCACAGATCTCCATTTAACACCTCAATATATGAACAATTTATCATATGATAAATCAAAGCATCTTTGGTGTCAACCCGGTTTTCGGAAAATTCAGGCGGCCGGGGTCTGTGGCATCTACTCCCATACCCGGAATGATCCACAGATCAGATCCGGGTTGACAGAAAGTTATGAAACCTGTATCTAATCCGTTCAACCTGTCTGAAAAGATTAGGAAACCGCCCCATGAAACAACATGCACTACATACTCCCGGATCCCCGGATCTCCGGTTCGAGCTGGCCAGATGGTCCATATTCGCCATTCTCATCCTCACTTATATTCTGGTGTATTTTCACCGCATGGCCCCGGGGGTAGTGTCTGAATATCTCATGGCGGACTTCGGCATCAGCGGGGCCCGGCTGGGGTCCCTGGCCGCCGTCTATTTTGCCGTGTATGCGGTCATGCAGATTCCGTCCGGCGTGATCGCCGATACCCTCGGCACCCGGACATCCATCATCTTCGGGAACCTGGTGGCCGGCACCGGCTCGATCCTGTTCGGGCTGGCACCTGGTTTTGAAATCGCCCTGGCCGGCCGGTTTCTGGTGGGGGTCGGGGTCTCTGTGGTCTTTATCTCCATTATGAAAAACAACGCGGTGTGGTTCCACGAAAAGGTGTTCGGCATCATGAGCGGCCTGACCTTGTTTTTCGGCAATCTCGGCTCGGTACTGGCGGCCGGACCCCTGGCACAGGTACTCACAATTTTTCAGTGGCGGACGGTATTCACGGGAATCGGTTCCCTTTCTCTGATACTGGCTTTGGCCGGATTTCTGCTGGTCAGAAACAAACCCCAGGACATGGGATTTGATCCGCCCAACACCTATGGTGCCCATCTGGACATCCACACCCGCCACTGGGTGACCAACCTCAAGAATGTGGCCATGACTTTGCAGGTCTGGCCCGGATTCTGGGTCCAGCTGGGCATGATCGGCAGCGGCTATGCGTTTATGGGACTGTGGGGCATCCGGTATCTGCAGGATGTTCATCAACTGAGCCGGGGGGCTTCCGCCAACCTCATGACGGCCCAGCTGCTCAGCTTTGCCCTGGGGGCTTTGTTCTGGGGATGGATTTCTGACAGAATCGGCAGACGAAAACCGTTTCTGATTGCAGCGGCCGCCGCGTTCCTCCTGTCCTGGCCCATGCTGATGTACCTGCCCTGGACACCGGGCATCAGCGGCTATCTATTGTTTGCCTTTATGGGATTTGCCGCATCCGGGTTTGTCATCACTTTTGCCGCGGCCAAGGAGATTGTCCATCCCAACCTGTCCGGCATGGGGGTCAGCGTCGTCAACACCGGCTGTTTCGTGGGCACGGCACTGGCCCAGCCCCTGGTGGGCTACATTGCGGACCTGACCTGGGACGGTACCATGGCGGACGGGGTCCGGGTTTACAGCGCCGCCGACTACCAGAACGGGTTCATCTCCATGATCCTGCTCTGCATACTGGCACTGATTGCCGCATTCCGGGTCAGGGAAACCTATTGCCGGAACAGCTTCAAAGAATAAAAAAACCCATGGTGAACTGGTCAAACCCATTGTTTCACCAGTGGATTCGTGATCAATGGCACATCGATATCCACTGTGTCCAGACCGATATCGAGATTCAGGGCAGCCCGGAGCGGACGTTGTCCCGGGTAGTAATGGCGGATACACAGGGCCGGCGGTTTCTGGTTGAACAGTTTGATCAAAAAAAATGGGCGCTCCGGGACCGGGTGGCCCGGGCCATGGATTTTTTATTCATCCGTGGCCTCACTCAGGTACTGCCATACCAGATGTCAGTCAATGGAAAATTTCTGCCGTTTTTTGAGGGGACCTGTTTTCAGGTAACTGAATTTCTTGACGGCACCCCCTTGAAACGGCCGGATTATCTGTCATCATCAGCCATGGGAAAAAACACGGCCCGGTTCCTGAGCCGACTGGCTGGATCCGCCACCGGCATGGAACCACACATATCCTTTCCCCGGTTTTCCATCAAAAATTACATTCATGAGCTGTTCAGAACCATGAAGATCCATGACCGGCCCGTGCATGACCGGTTTCTGCCCGTGCTCAATTTTCTGGAATCTGATTTCATGCCGGCCCATGATCATCTTCCCCTGGTGTTCTGCCACGGAGATCTGCATCCGCTGAACATCATCTGGGACCATGAAACGATCAAGGCGGTGATTGACTGGGAATTCGCCGGCATCAAGCCCGATATCTATGATGCCGCCAATTTTGTGGGGTGTGCCGGAATCGAGAACCCCAACGGTCTGGGCATGGACATGGTCATGACTTTTGTGGCGGAACTGCACAAAACCGGTGTGATCAGTGAAACCGGGTGGCGGTTTTTCCCGGAATATGTGCTGGCCCTGCGGTTTGCCTGGCTGTCGGAATGGCTCAGGAAAAAAGATGACGAAATGATCGACCTGGAACATGCGTTCATGCACATTCTGGTTGACCACATGACCGAAATAAGAGACGCATTTCACCGGAGCGCATGACGTCTTACCCCGGTTTGGCCGGCACCGGTTCATGCCTGGCTCCCAGGCTGTTCAGAACAATGGCCCCGGAAACAATACAGCCGCCCACCACGGTCAGCAGACTGGGCACCTCATGGATACCGAAGACGGGCAGATAGACCCAGATGACCCCGCCCACCACCTCGAACAAAGACAGCAGATTCAGTTCCGCTGCCGGAAAATATCCGGCCCCTAAAGAAAACAGGATCAACCCGACACCCACCAAAGACCCATGAATCATGCTCAGCAAAATGTTTCGAACGGGCATCATCATGGGATCGTTTTGAACCTGCATGATAACAGCGGTGATCACGGCACACAGGATACCGGCCAGCGCGACCGTGGCAAACTGGGGGGTTTCCTTGCGCATCCGCAAAGAGATCGAAAACGTGGCAAACCCGCAAGCCGAGACAAATCCGGTGACGATTCCCAGCAGACTGCCCGCTTCCAGTCCTTCAATCACCATCACTCCGATTCCGATAAACGCGATGCCCATGGAAATCCAGGTAATGGGGCGAAGCGTTTCCTTGAGAATGACAATCCCCAGAAATGCCGCAATAAAGGGGATGGTGGAAAACAGAAACAATGTATTGGCCGCCGTGGTCAACGTGATGGACCAGATAAAAAAGATAAACGCCCCCACCAGGCCCAGGGCGCCCACAATTCCGGACACCCCGATTTTCTGAAAATTTTCCACAAACCGGTGCCGGTCTCTGACCATCAGGTAAACGCATAAAATGGCCGCCACGGTCAGGCCCCTGAAAAACAGATACTGCCACCGGTAATCCTGGGGATCCACCATGTACCGGATGGTCAGGGCACCGAACGACCACAGGGTGCCTGCGGTCAGCACGGCAAACAACGCTTTGGAATGGGTCATCACCGGTTCTCTCCCTCCAGCACCACCAGCGCGTCCACGGCAACCGGCCGGCCCTGGTGAATGATCAATGGATTGATATCAATTTCCCGGATGTCCGGATACGCGCATCCCAGATGGCCCAGAGTCTTCAGGATACCCGCCAGGACGTCTCTGTCCACAGGCCCCATTCCCCGGAACCCGTCCAGCATGGGCCGGCATTTGAGCCGGTCGATCATGTTCAGGGCATCTGTCAGGGTCAGTGGGGCCACCCCGAACACCGTGTCGTTGAGGGCTTCGGCAAACACACCGCCCAGTCCGCACATAACACAGGGACCCAGCCGGGGATCACGGACAAACCCGGCCATCAGTTCCCTGTTTCCGCTGACCTGTTTCTGAATCAGGATACGGCCGCGGCCCGCCATGGTCTGTTGAAGCGTTGTCACAGCAGCTTCAAGGTCCTGCTCAGATGCGATGCCCAGGTAAACCAGGTTGGATTCGGTCTTGTGTGATACGCCGGGAACCATGCCTTTGGCCACCAGGGGAAACCCGAAACCCGCGGCCACCAGCCGCGCTTCCTTGACAGAAGTCACGCAGGTTTCTTCCACCACCGGAATGCCGCAGGCTTCCAGCACCTGTTTGGACACCCCCTCATCCAGAAAGCCTTTTTTTGATGTGAGCATACCCAGACGGGGATCTTGTTTCAACCGGCGGATCTGTTCATCCGCCTCGGTTTCCGGATCTGTTTCAATCGCCCGGGAAGAGCGGTTCAGCAGCATGCCCATGCATTCCACGGCCCGCATCACTTCCCTGAAAACCGGCACCCCCAGCTGTTGCGCCGACTTCTGGAAGTCATACGTCCGGTCCCGTTCCCCCGATATCCAGCAGAACAGCGGTTTTCCCGCTTCTCTGGCTGTTTTTGCCATCCGTTCCAGATCGACATCCAGGCTGAACCCGCCGGCAAAACAATGGACAAACACCGCATCCACCGAAGGATCGGCGCACACCGACATCATGGCGGTATCATAGGTTTTTTTGGATCCGTTCAATATGATCCCGGGCCACATATCCACGGGATTGGAAGGCGGCATCCATTCCGGGAAAACCGTTTGCAGGGTTTCCAGGGTGGCATCACTGAATGTGGACAATGCCAGGCCGTGCCGGTGCATGAGATCGGCCGACACGATCCCGGCGGCCCCGGTGTAGGTAAGCACGGCCACCCGGTTCCCGCTCCGGTCCGGCAAAGAGGGATACATGCCCAGGGTCCGGCAGAAGTCGACCAGCTGGTAGAACCCGTCGGCCGTCACAATCCCGGCCTGGGCCATGGCACCGGTAACCAGGGCCCCGCCGGCGGAAAGACTGGCCGTGTGACTCCGGGCCGCGGCTGCGCCCCCAGCGGTTTTCCCGCCATTGAGGATCACCACGGGTTTGGTGGTACTGCGGCACAAGGCCATGAACCGACGGCAGTCGGTCAGCGATTCCAGGTACAGCCCGATGGCGGCGGTGTCTGGATCATGGATCAGATATCCCAGCAGATCGTTTTCATCCACATCCATTTTGTTGCCGATGGAACAGACTTTGGCGATCCCCATGGTGCCGTGGGACATGAGATCGATGAGAAACGCACCGGCAAGCATCCCGCTCTGGGCGATCAAAGACACATTGCCGGAAGGCAGGCCCGTATCCCAAATCGCCGGGGTGACCGTGGAAAACACGAACCGCTGGTGCGTGTCCACCAGTCCCATGCAGTTGGGTCCCCACAACCGGATGCCGGTCTTTTCGGCAATCTGTCGTGTCTCCTGCTGCAAGGCCTCTCCTGTGGTTCCGGTTTCCGCAAAACCGGCGGACTGGATCATGACACCGGGAATATGTCTTTGGGCACACGCCTCAATCACCTGCGGCACCATGCGGGCGGCCACGAACACGATGGCCAGATCCACGGGATCCGGCACGTCCGAAACGGACGGGTAGCAGGTAACCCCTTCGATCTCCTTATATCGGGGATTGACCGGATACACCTGTCCTGAATATCCGGTTTTCAGATTTGAAACAATGATGTTCCCCCCCTTCTGCCTGCTGGGGGTAGCCCCGATGACCGCAATGCCTTTCGGCCTGAAAAAAAACTCCATGGATCCCTCTCCTGTGATTGCCTGAAAAATATATTGGCGCATTTCTTTGTATCAAAAAAACACAGTATCGCCTTTTTCCTTCAAAGTTTCAAATACCTTTGTCGAAATTCTTTCAGACCATCTTGACAGCCCGCTCATAATCGTTACATATATATGAAAATCGCCCAATGACCGGTTCTGGATTTGGAGAGGTGGCCGAGCGGCTGAAGGCCCTGCTCTCGAAAAGCAGTATCCCGGCAAAACCGGGATCGTGGGTTCGAATCCCACCCTCTCCGCCATACATGGCATGATTTGTGCTTTTTATTTTCCTGTGAAATCATGTTACCCGATGACAGGAAAATGATGTTATGGCCCGACCCTACGGCAGAAAAATCCGGCAGCAGGTTAAAGAACTCCTCAATACGCCGGACCGGCAGACAGTGCTGGACCGGCTGGCTCAAATTCCGGACAACCAGTTGAAAGGCGCTCTGTTCTCTCATTTTTACTCCCTTGATGCGCTGATCCGGTTCCGCAGCGTGACCGCCATGGGGCACTTAGGGGGCCGCATGGCTGACAATCATATGGAAACGGCCCGGGATCTGATGCGGCGGCTCATGTGGAACCTCAATGATGAATCCGGAGGAATCGGCTGGGGATCGGCCGAAGCCATGGGAGAAATGATGAGCCGTCACCCGGGCCTGGCTGCGGAGTTTGACTCCATCCTGTTTTCCTTTCTGGATCCAGAAGCCAACTACATTGACAATCCCCGGCTGCAGCAGGGTATTTTATGGGGCATCGGCACCTATGCCGGGACCGCCTGTGACCGAATCAGCGATGACAGGGCCGCAGTGATTTCTCCATTTTTAACCGACAAGGATCCGGTCAAAAGAGCCTATGCCGTCCGGGCACTGACCTGCGCCGGGCGCTTGAATCCGGAGCTTATGTCCGGACATTTGAAAAACGATGACACACAAATTGTGCTGTATACCGGGTGGCATTTTAAAACCATGCGCGTCCGTGATCTGGTTTGTGCCGTCACACCGGGCCAGTGAGCAACCAAAGGAATGCCGAAAGGAATACCGGATGACTGTTAAAAAATGTGATGAAAATATCGCCCGCACCATTGTCCTGGCAAAAGAGATGATCGATCTGGCACACCTGGGTTATGATCACCATGAAGATCCCGGTTGCGGTGTTCTGTACGGCATTCTGCTGGATACCGGATACCGGATTCTGGATCTGGCATTGAAAGAAAAACAGGCCCATATCAAAAAGGGATGGTGGCTGGACACGGTACATCCGCCGGATATTTCCAAAACAAAGGATGGCAGCCGATCATGAAACGACCGGCCATTGACCCGGGAGCCTGTATCTTGTGTGAAATCTGTGTGGAGCTGGCTCCCCATGCTTTTGACATCAGCGACTCCGGTTTTGTTCAGGTACGAACACTGGAAGATTACCAGGATGAAGATATCCTTGAAGCCGTGAAAAACTGTCCCAAAGACTGTATTTCATGGGAAGAGGATTGAACGGTTTTTCCAGGGAGTGTAAAAAAAGGATTGCGCTTGATACATAAACGTGTCATTTAAGGCATCAGACTTGTGCCATAAACCCTTTTTTGCCGCCAAAGATGACATGTTATGAAAAATCCTGCCCACAGTCTGCTGGATCGTGACAACCTGAACCTGGTACTGGACAATCTCAAACAGGGTGTCATAGCCCACACACCGGAACGGATTATCACCGTATTCAACAAAGAAGCGGAAACCATCACCGGATACAGCAAAGAAGAAGCGCTGGGAAAAGACTGTCACCAGGTATTTGCCGCCCCTTTCTGCGGCAGCAAATGCTCTTTTTGCAATGAGACACCCGATTTTTTTTCCGATACCAAGGAATATCCCGTCACCTTTGTCACGCGCCAGGGCAATACCCGGCAACTGGAAATGACCGTATCTGCCGTCATTGACAATCAAGGAGACTTCAAAGGGGTGATTGCCTCGTTCCGGGATCTGACCGACGTCATCAACCTGTCCTTGAAAGCAAAAAGTCTGTCCAGCTTTAACGGGATTATCGGCAAAGACCGTTCCATGCAGGAAATTTTCCAGCAGATCCGGGATGTGGCCCTGTATAACTATCCGGTGTATGTTTCCGGAGAAACCGGTACCGGCAAAGAACGGGTCGCCAATGCCATTCATGATATCTCCGCATACGGCAACGGCGCGTTTGTACCGGTCAACTGCGGGGCCATCCCGGAAGGTATTGTGGAAAGCGAGCTGTTCGGCCATGTCAAAGGCGCGTTCACAGGGGCGGTCAAAGAGAGAAAAGGCCGGTTTGAACTGGCGCATCAAGGCACGCTGTTTCTGGATGAGGTCACGGAACTGCCCCTGAAGATCCAGGTCAAGCTGCTGCGGTTTCTCCAGGAAGGCACGTTTGAAAAAGTGGGTGGAGAAAAAAAGGTGTCTGTGGATGTCCGCATCATTTCCGCTGCCAACAAATCCCTTAAAGACGCAGTCCGGGCCGGGCGGTTTCGAGAAGACCTGTATTACCGTCTCAACGTCATCCCCATCCATCTGCCCCCTCTGCGGGAACGGAAAAACGACATTCCCCTGCTGGCAACCCATTTTCTCAAACAGGCGGAACAGGAAAACGACACTGCCATGCCATCTTTGGCCGGGGAAGCATTGAACCTGCTTCTGGACTATGACTGGCCCGGCAATGTCCGGGAACTGAAAAACGTGATTCAGTTTTCCGTGGTGCGGTGCCGGGGCACACAGATCCTGCCCTCAGATCTGCCCCCGGAAATCACCCGGGGATCCGGCATGCCGGTGTCATCCTCCTTGCCGCCCGATTTTCCCCTGGATCAGGAATCTGTCAAAGGCAAGCTGGATGCCGCATCGGTCAAGGCGGCTTTGACCAAAACCGGGGGAAACAAATCAAAAGCGGCCCGGGTCCTCGGGGTCGGCCGGGCCACCTTGTATCGGTTCCTGACCCACAACACGGAGGCCAGAGAATTCAGCCAGCGGTTTTAACCTCCGGTTCTGACATCCGTTTCAGCCGTCAATGGCCGAACACCAGCCCCTGTCCAGCATCATCCACTGTAAATTGAATCGTATCACCCTTGACAAAGTCTCCTTTCAACAGGGCCAGTGACAGCGGATTTTCAATTTCCCGCTGAATCACCCGTTTCAGGGGCCTTGCCCCGAAGCTGGGGTCATATCCCTTTTTCGCCAGATGGGCCATGGCCGCCTCATCCATGTGAATGGCCAGACCCCGGTCTGCCAGGCGCCGGTTGAGATCCTGGATCTGGATGGCGCCAATCTGTTCGATATGGTGGCGATCCAGTGCGTGGAAAGTGATAATCTCATCGATCCGGTTCAAAAACTCGGGCCGGAACACCTCTTTCAGCGCCCGGGCAATGCCCTGGTCCACCTCATCTTTTGAAAATCCGCCGCTGGTACCCGCATCCTGAAGAATCCGGGAGCCGACGTTGGAAGTCATGATGATGATGGTGTTCCGAAAATCCACGGTGCGGCCGTGCCCGTCGGTCATGCGCCCGTCATCCAGGACCTGGAGCAGGATGTTGAACACATCCGGATGGGCTTTTTCAATCTCGTCGAACAGCAGCACACAATAGGGCCGGCGGCGCACGGTTTCGGTCAGAAAACCGCCCTCGTCATACCCCACATATCCGGGAGGGGCGCCAATGAGCCGGGCCACGGAATGTTTTTCCATATATTCGGACATGTCCAGCCGGACCATGGCCTGTTCGCTGTCAAACATGAACTCGGCCAGGGATTTGGCCAGCTCGGTCTTGCCCACCCCGGTGGGTCCCATGAAAATAAACGTGCCGATGGGCCGGTCTTCGGGGGACAACCCGGACCGGGCCCGGCGCACCGCGTTGGATACCGCGTCAATGGCCTGGGTCTGGCCGATGACCCGGTGTTTGATATAGTCTTCCATGTGCACCAGTTTTTCCTGTTCCGCCTCCAGCATCTTGGATACCGGGATGCCGGTCCAGGCAGATACCACTTCCGCCACATCGGTTTCGTCCACATCTTCCTTGAGCATCCGGCTGGTCTGCTGCAAGTCATCCAGTTCTTTCTTTCTGGCTTCCAGATCCCGTTGCAGCTGCGTCATGGTGCCATACCGGATCTGGGCCACTTTTTCCAGGTCTCCGGCACGTTCCGCCACCTGGGCTTCGGTCTGGCATCGGTCCAGGTCTTCGCGAATGCCTGAAATCTGCTGAATCAGACTTTTTTCATTGTCCCAGTGCATCTTCATGGGCCCGATCTCCTCGGACATGGCGGCGATATCTTTTTCCAGTTTTTCCAGACGCTCCCTGGATGCCGAATCCTTTTCCTTGAGCAGGGCCTGGCGCTCGATCTGGGCCTGGGTGATTTTTCGCTGCACCTCGTCTATGGCCCGGGGCATGGAATCGATCTCGATGCGCAGTCTCGATGCACACTCATCGATCAGGTCCACGGCCTTGTCGGGTAAAAACCGGTCCGCGATGTACCGGTTGGACAATGTGGCCGCCGCTACCAGCGCACCATCCTTGATGCGGATGCCGTGATGGACCTCATATTTTTCCTTGAGCCCCCTCAAAATGGAAATGGTGTCCGCCACACTGGGCTCCCTGGCCATGACCGGCTGAAACCGGCGCTCCAGGGCTGCATCCTTTTCTATGTATTTGCGGTATTCGTTCAACGTGGTGGCACCCACACACCGAAGGGTACCCCGGGCCAGGGCCGGCTTGAGCATGTTGGACGCATCCACGGACCCCTCGGAAGCCCCGGCACCCACCACGGTGTGCAGCTCGTCGATGAACAGGACGATCTCGCCTTCCGCTGCCTCCACTTCCTTGAGCACCGCCTTGAGCCGTTCCTCGAATTCGCCTCTGAACTTGGCCCCGGCCAGCAGGGCTCCCATGTCCAGGGCCACCACCCGCCGGTTTTTCAGGGAATCGGACACATCCCCTTCCACGATGCGCTGGGCCAGGCCTTCCACAATGGCGGTCTTTCCCACCCCGGGTTCACCAATGAGCACGGGGTTGTTCTTGCGCCGCCGGGACAGGACCTGGACGATCCGCCGAATCTCCTCGTCCCGGCCGATCACGGGATCCAGCTTGCCGGTGCGGGCCAGCTGGGTCAGGTCCCGGCCGTACTTTTCCAGGGCCTGGTACCGCTCTTCCGGATTCGGATCGGTCACGCTCTGATTGCCCCGGATATCTTTCAACACGGACAGGATGGCATCCCGGGTCACCCCCTGACGGGTCAGTATCTCCCCGGCTTTGCCTTTGGCACGGGTCAACGCCAGCATCAGATGCTCCAGGCTGATGTACTGGTCTTTCATCTTGTCCGCTTCTTTGAATGCGGTATCCAGAACCTGCTGACTGTCCCGGGACAGATAGATGTCCGCCGGATTCGACATTTGCGGCAGATTTTCCACGGCCTGATTCACTTCCGCGGACAGAGACGGCAGATCCGCACCGATTTTTTTCAAAATCGCCACCCCCACGCCCTGAGTGTCCGACAGCATACCGGCCAGAAAATGTATCGGCTCGATGGCGGTATGATTTTTCCGGCGGGCGGATTCCAGGGCGGATTGCACCAGTTCCTGGGATTTCATTGTCAATTTATCCAGTTTCATATGTCACCTTGAGTTCCTTTCATTATTAATCTGATTTTGAATATAAAGTAATGCCGCAAACATGTTCGTCAACAAGGTTGACGTAATTTTCCACATCTCACCGATTTCTTCGTTGACACCCACCACTCTGTGGTATATATTCTGACTAAAATATACAACGTGGTTTTGCCCAATTCATATGAACTGATTTCTTGAAGGATGCACATGAACCCGGAACATTTCAAATACCTGCGAACCCGGCTGGGCAAAACCCAGAAAGAGCTGGCACAGCTTCTGGGAATTTCCATCAAAGCGATCCACAGTTATGAGCAGGGATGGAGAAAAATTCCTCACCATGTGGAACGGCAGATCCTGTTTCTGCTGTACAAGACCGTGAATCCGGACCAGGATGCCCCGAACTGCTGGGATATCAACCAGTGCTCCGGCACCCGCCTTGAAAACTGCCCGGCATGGGAATTCAAATCCGGTGATCTGTGCTGGTTCATCAACGGCACCCGATGCAATGGAAAACCCTGTCAATCCTGGGAAAAAAAAATGGAAGCCTGCCGGATATGTCCGGTATTCATCCAGTTTTTCGAACCAGACAAAGGATGTGTGTGAAATGAATGATTCCTTACACCCCCCGACCATCTGCCGGGTCGGCGGAGATCATATGCCTGATCCACGTAACGCTTTGCCAAAAGCCATTGAAGAAATCATCGCCTCCCTGGATGATGACGACTGTTTTGCCCATATCGGTGACGAACCCATTCATTTTTCCATCTCTGTAAGGGATATGATTGAAAAATTCAGGGAAGTACTGTTCCCCGGATATTTTTCCAGGGAAAAAGTGGACTGCGCCAACCTGATCTACCACATGGGGCAGTCGATATCCCAGCTGTACGACATCTTATCTGAACAGATCGTTCATGTCCTTCGCCATGACTGCCACCGATATGACCTGCAGTGCACGGAATGCGAACCCCGGGGGCATGATGCCGCTTTGACCATGATCAAGGCCATCCCGGATCTGCGCCGGGAACTGGCCGGGGATGTCAACGGGGCGTATGCAGGGGATCCGGCCGCCAAAAGCCATGATGAAGTGATTTTTTCCTATCCCGGGTTGTATGCCACCATGGTGTACCGGATTGCCAACCGGCTCTACAGACTTCAGATACCTCAACTGCCACGAATCATGTCCGAACAGGCCCACAGCCTCACAGGCATCGATATCCATCCCGGCGCCACCATCGGCCGGCGGTTTGTCATCGATCACGGCACCGGCATTGTCATCGGTGAAACATCGGAGATCGGCGACAATGTCCGAATCTATCAAAACGTCACCATCGGCGCGCTGTCCCTGCCACCGGATGCCGGAGAAAAACTCAGGGGCGCCAAACGCCATCCCACCATCGAAGATGACGTGATTATTTATTCCGGAGCCACGATCCTGGGCGGAGACACCGTGATCGGAACCCGGTCCGTGGTAGGGGGCAATGTATGGCTCACCTCCTCCATTCCACCGGATACCAAAGTGTTCATGGAATCTCCCCGCCTGGTTTACAAACACCCCCCTTCACACAAGGAATATCGAAATGAAGAAACTGCCTGATCTCACAGCGGCCTGCGGCAACACCCCCCTGGTCTACCTGGAAAAAGCCAGCCAGGCCTGCGGGGCGGGCATCTATGGAAAACTGGAATATTTCAATCCATTGTCCTCGGTCAAGGACCGCATCGGCCTGGCCATGATCCAGGACGGGCTGGACACCGGAAAAATCACCCGGAATACAACGATTGTCGAGCCCACCTCCGGCAACACCGGCATCGCCCTGGCATTTGTGTGCCGGGTCAAGGGACTGAAGCTGATTCTGACCATGCCGGAAACCATGAGCATTGAGCGCCGGCAGCTGCTGGCCCACCTGGGGGCACAACTGCATCTCACCGAAGGGAAAAAGGGCATGAAAGGCGCCATCGAGACGGCCAAATCTCTTGTGGAAAGCAGGGCCGATGCCTATATGCCGGACCAGTTCTCCAACCCGGCCAACCCCGCGATCCATCGCACCACCACCGGCCCGGAGATCTGGGATGCCCTGGATGGAACGATCGATATCTTTGTGGCCGGCGTGGGCACGGGCGGCACCATCACCGGGGTATCCGAGATGATTAAACACAACAACCCCCATCTTTTGTCCGTGGCTGTGGAGCCGGAAAACTCCCCTGTATTGTCCGGGGGCAGCCCGGGTCCCCACAAGATTCAGGGCATCGGTGCCGGGTTTGTTCCCGCCAACCTGAACCGGGAG
Organism: Desulfotignum sp.; assembly: GCA_011389555.1. GTDB lineage: Bacteria > Desulfobacterota > Desulfobacteria > Desulfobacterales > Desulfobacteraceae > Desulfotignum. The sequence goes on from JAABUD010000058.1 coordinate 20,909, forward strand.
ATCATTGATGAAATCATCCCCGTGTCCGAGGACCATGCCTTTGCGAATGCCAAGAAACTGGCAAACGATTACGGTATTTTGTGCGGAATTTCATCGGGTGCCAATTTTCATGCAGCAAAACAGATGGCGCAGCAGCACCCGGGAAAGACCGTGGTATTCATTGTGTGTGACACCGGGGAACGCTATATCAGTACCCCGCTGTTTCAGGCATGATGGCGGGGGCGGCTTTTTGAGTTGCTGTCTTGCGATTTTAATGAATCATCTCTGGAAACTCGTGAAGTCTTCTGCTGGACCCGTGCCGCGAGGGCTGTGTGGATCTCACCCGTCTGCCGCGTTTGACCGGCTGTAGGGCATGGCTACGCTAAACGTCAAAAACTGCGGGCAGGTATGTCCTCAAACAGTTTGCCGTTCTTACCGCTTCGCATGCCCAACAGCCTGTAACAACCGCGGCAGAATGGGATTCGACCCACACAGCCCCCGGCACTCGTCGCTGATGAATGAACAAACCCGGGGATCACGTGTATCGCGAAGCCTCCGATACACGTCGGTAACAGCAGCGGGAAACACCAATGGAACCCGGGGGCAGGGTCCTGCCTGCTCAGCGGGAGCCCCTGGTGGGGGGTGCCTTGCTGACGGACTGTCGGAGCCACTCCGTGGATTCCAGTCCGGCAGTAAGGTACCCCCACCAGGGGCGGCATCCTGCCGAAAAGGTTCACTCATCTGCAGCAGGCAGACCCTTTCAGGGACGGAACCGGTTGCAAAAAAACGCATCGCCTTTGGGAAGGGGTCAATTGCCGGACACGGGAACCATGGGCCAGAAAATCAGGATCAGGGGGATGGCCACCAGGGTCACGATAATGGAGAGCGGCAGTCCCAGGCGCCAGTAATCACCGAATTCATACCCCCCCGGTCCCATGACCAGGGCGTTGGACTGGTGGCCCACCGGCGTCAGAAACGCACACGAAGCCCCCACGGCCACCGCCATCAGGAACGGATCAGAAGAAACCCCCATTTCTTTTGCCAGGGTCATGGCGATGGGTGCCATCAGAACTGCGGCGGCCGCGTTGTTCACTACGTTGGACAGCAGCATGGTGCCCGCCAGAAGCACTGCCAGGGTGCCGGCATTGGAAAAGAAACCGGACAGCATCAGCAGTTTTTCCGCGATCAGACCGGCACCGCCGGAACTTTCCAGGGCATGCCCCAAAGGAAACATGGCCCCGAGCAGCACGATCACCGGCCAGTCGATGTGCTCATAGATTTCTCCCAAAGGAACGACCCCCGCCAGAACCATGATCACCGCCGCTGCCACAAACGCAATCTGAACCGGCAACAAGCCTGTGGCGGACAACACCATGGCGGCCCCGAAAATGCCCACGGACAACGCCACTTTTTGGGGCTGACCAATGCGGATTTCCCGTTCTGCCAGAGGAAGGCAGGTAAACTTTTTGACCACTGTCTGCAACGACTCGTCCGTGCCCTGGAACAAAAGAATATCACCGGTCATGAATTTGGTCTGCCCCAAAGGACGGGTGATGCGCCGTCCGCGCCGGGCGATGGCCAGCAGGTTGACCCCGTAGAGTCGACGCAGGTAAAGACCGGCGGAGGTTTTGCCCGGCAACGTGGATTCCGTGGTGATGACCGCTTCCATCAGCCGGATATCCTTTGAACCCAGCGTGGCCCGGCAATCTCCCTTGCATTCGGCCAGCTCCAGTCCCAGTCCGTCCATCAGGGCCTTGAGATCGTCGGGTGCGGCTTCCACCATCAGCACATCCCCGGGTTCAAGGATTTCATACCAGGAGGGGGCCGGCTGGTGGATCTCTTGCCGGGTAAGACTCACCACGGTGGCTTCGGTTTCCTTTTCCATGGCATCGGTCAGATGAAAAATGGTCTGACCCACAAATTTCGACCCTTCCGGAACAATGATTTCAGTAATGTAATTTTCGATTTCAAACAATTCTTCCGGTGATGACTGGGCTTCCCGCCTGGGTGTCAGGCGCCAGCCGAACAGGGAAATAAACACCATGCCCGCCAGGGCCACACCGATGCCCACGGGCGCAAAATCAAACATACGAAACGCCGGCAGTCCGGTGTCCGCCCGGTACAACGCGATAATGATATTGGGTGGCGTGCCGATCAGGGTGACCAGTCCTCCCAGCAGGGAGCCGAATGCCAGGGGCATGAGCAGCAGAGAAGGCGACCGGCCGCTTTTGCGGGACATCCATATGGCCACCGGCATCAACAGGGCCAGGGCCCCGACATTGTTCATCACACTGGAACAGACCACCACAAGTCCGGCCAGAGCTGTCACCTGAACCGTGGGAACGGTTCCCACTTTTGCCATGTGCCGGGACAACAGGTCCACGGCCCCGGCGTTGAACAGTCCCCGGCTGAGCACCAGCACTGCAGCGACCGTGATCACCGCCGGATGACCAAACCCCAGAAACACCTGGTCCATGGGCACCAGCCCGGTAACCGATACCAGCAGCAGGGCCGTCAGGGCCACCAGATCATACCTGAATTTACCCCAGACAAACAACATCAGGGTGGCGGAAAGAATGCCGAATACCAGTGCCTGGTCCGTGGTCATGTTTTTTTATACCATTTTACCATCTTTCCAGAAAGGAGACATGGCCCGGAGGGTTTCAATGGCCGGAACCAGGGTCTTCACGATATGATCCATCTCCTCTTTGGTATTGTAATGGGACAGGGAAAACCGGAGGGTCCCGTGGGCGGATTTGAACGGCACCTTCATGGCCATGAGCACATGGGAAGGGTCCAGGGAACCCGAGGTACAGGCTGATCCAGATGAAGCACAGATCCCTTCCCTGTCCAGCATCATCAAAATCGATTCTCCTTCCACCGCGTCAAACCCGATGGACAGGGTATTGGGCAGCCGGGTTTCCCATTCGCCGTTCACAGAAACTCCGGGTATTTTTTCCAGCAGCTGACTCTGCAGATAATCCCGCAGTTCTTTCACCTGAGTGCCCACGAGCGGCAGGTGCTGAGCCGCCAGTTCGCAGGCTTTTCCCAGACCGATGATGGACACCGTGTTTTCCGTACCGCCCCGGCGGCCCTTTTCCTGGTGACCGCCGATGAGATAGGGATGAAACTTGATCCCTTTTTTCACGTACAGCACACCGATGCCCTTGGGCGCGTGAATCTTGTGGCCGGACAGAGACAGCAGGTCCACTCCGGCCGCTGTCACGTCAATGGGGACCTTGCCGGCCGCCTGCACCGCATCGGTGTGAAACAAAATCCCTTTTTCCGTGACCTTTTTTGCGATTTCAGGTATGGGAAACATCACACCGGTTTCATTGTTGGCCCACATCAGGGAGACAATGGCGGTATCGTCGGTCAGGCTGTCATAGAGCATATCCAGGTCCAGGCGCCCTTTTTTGTCCACCGGCACGAACACCGCCTCATACCCTTTTTTGTCTTGCAGATACGTAAACAGGTTCAATATGGCCGGATGCTCCACATTGGAGGTGATGATCCGTTTTTTGTCCGGATTCGCGTTCAGGGCTGAAAAAACGGCACTGTTGTCACTTTCCGTGCCGCAGGAGGTGAACACGATCTCCCCCGGGTCGGCATGAATCAGATCTGCCACCTTTTGCCTGGACTGTATGAGTTTTTTGCCCACCTGGTCCCCGAAAGTATGCATGGAAGACGGGTTCCCATAGTATTCCCCGAAATAGGGCACCATCTCTTCAATGACTTCATCCGCCACTTTTGTGGTGGCGTTGTTGTCTGTATAGATCACTTTCATTTGGATTATCCTTTGGCTTTGACAGAGTCGATCACCTCTTCGATCCGGTCCAGGCATTTGCCGCATCCGCCGCCGGCTTTCAGATAATGGGTGACATCCTCGGTGGTTTCCAGGCCGTTGGCCTTGACCGCGTCAATGATTTCCAGATCGGTCACTTCAAAACATTCACACACCAGTTCTCCGGGTTTTTCCATAATCTGTACCCCCCGGTAATCGGCAATGGCTTTTTTCAAAGCAGACTTGCCCATGACGGAACAATGCATTTTTTCCTTGGGCAGTCCCCCCAGAAAATCGGCAATATCCTCATTGGTGACTTTGGCTGCCTCATCCAGGGTCATGCCCTTGATGATCTCGGTCAGGGCGGAAGAAGATGCCACGGCACTGGCACAGCCGAATGTCATGAAAGACGCGTCCACAATCCGCTCGTTCTCATTCACTTTCAAGTACAGCTTCAATGCATCCCCGCAGTTCAGGGACCCGGTTTCTCCAATGGCATTGGCATCCTTGAGCTCCCCCACGTTTCGAGGGTGCAGAAAATGTTCCTTGACTTTGTCTGTATAATCCCACATCTGTTTTCTCCTTCAGATGAAATTTTTTGTTTTTCTTTTGATCTCGATGCCTGGATGTAAAATACTACAAAGTAGTAGATTGTCAAGAGTTGTTCCACCTGGAACGAACAGGGTCACAATTGAACCGGCACGCGCCGGTGGATACGGATCCGCTCCAGGTCGATGTCCACATCCCGGGTGATGATTTCCACTCCATGTTCCTTTGCCTGCACCAGTTTCCGGGCATAGGCCGGATCAGATACCCCAGAATCAGCGGCGGCAGTTTATATGCATGGGAGGCCATGGTTTCTCCTGTAACGCAGGTCAGTCAATCAGCCAGCATCCCGGCCAGATCGGTCATTTCCAGACTCCGCCGGATGCCGAAACGGGTCAGGCAGAAATCGTATTTCACCGGGTCCTTCGGCTGGATCCGCCTGAATCCGTCTGTAACCTCCAGGCAGGCGGCCCGGTCCGGGGTGCTGCGCCGGGTAAACCCCAGGATACGTCCGGCAGAAAACATGTGCCGGTCCAGCGGCACCAGAAGCCGGTCCGGCCCCACCGATTCCCACCCGCCCGGGTCCACCCGGTCGCATCGCACCATCCACCGGAGAAACAGGTGGCTGCGCTTGCAGGCACTGTTCTTGGCCGGATCGGCCAGCAGATGACCGCAGGCACCGTCGGGGTCGATTTTCCGGCACAGAAAAATCAACCCCGGCATCACCGTGGTATCGGCGGGTGCGGCACCGGCCATGAAACAGGCTTGCAGGGACCCGTATTCCCGGATCACCTGCTGGATACCGGTCATCAGGTGCACCAAATGAGTTTGCCGGGCAAACCGGTACGTGAACCCGGCCAGGCCCTGATCCATTTCCGCCGCAGTCAGGCCGGCCACCCGTGTTGCCGGAAACGGTCCCAGAAATGCCAGGACCTGTTCCACCGCCCGCAGGATCATCTCCACCCGGCCATAGGCCAGGCAGGCCGCCACCAGGGCCGCAATCTCCCGATCCCGGACATCCGGATACCGGTACAGGAACAGCAATGGATCCGGATCCACGAACGACCGGCGGGTGTAGGTATCGTAAAGGACTTCCAGTTTCTGTATCAATTGTCGGGGCATGGTTGTCTCACTGTCTCACTCATTTCAGGTGGCTCTTTTCAATGGCGGCAAGCGGTACCCGCCGGTTGAATATAATCTTGTTCACTTGCAAATGCAACGGCTGGCTGTGACCCGGGGGCGACGGCACTGCCAGACCAGTTCCATAATTTTTACCTTGACTCTGCCGGATGGATGGGCGTAACATGGCTGTTTTCAAACGATCCAATCAAGGAGTTACATACATGCTGCGGGCAAAAAAAATCGGCTTCATCGGCAGCGGAAACATGGGAGAGGCCCTGGTGTCCGGACTCGTACTTTCCGAGGCCAGCCGTCCGGAAAACATTGTCTGTTCTGACGTCGATCCGGAGCTGCTGGAAACCATACAGAAAAAATACGGCGTGACCACCACTTTTGACAACCTGGAACTGGTAAAACAATCCGATATCATTGTCTATGCCGTCAAACCCCAGATTCTGGGCATGGTGCTCAAACAGACCGCCCCGGTCCTGGACGAATCCAAACTGGTCATTTCCATTGCCGCGGGCGTGCCTCTGGCCGCCATCGCCATCGGTCTTCAGAAAAAACTGCGCCTGATCCGGGCCATGCCCAACATCTGCGCATTTGTCAAGGAAAGTGCCACGGCCATTGCCGCAGGCGAATATGTACTGGAAAACGACGTGCCCCAAGCCCGGGCGATTTTCAATTCCGTGGGCAAAACCGTGTTTATCCATGAAAATGTTCTCATGGACGCGTTTACAGGCCTGAGCGGCAGCGGGCCGGCGTATATATTCACCATCGTGGATGCCATGGCCGATGCCGGGGTGAAGATGGGGCTGTCCCGCAAGGACGCGTTGTTTCTGTCCACCCAGACCGTGCTGGGCTCTGCCCGGCTCCTTCTGGAATCCGGGGAACACCCCGGACAGCTCAAGGACCGCGTCGCCTCTCCCGGCGGCACTGCCATTGCCGGGATCCACACCCTGGAGCAGGGGGGGCTGCGCACCACCCTGATCAATGCGGTGGAATCCGCCACCCATCGATCCAAAGAACTGGGGGAACTGATGGTCAAAGATTTTATCGAAAACAACCAAAACGACAAATAAACCGCCATAAAAAAACCGGGTGTCTTTTGCAAATTGTCAAAAAACACCCGGTCCCCGGCAGAGGAACTTTACAGGAGGCGGTTATGGGTTACACTTCAAGTTCCTTTCTCAGCCAGTCTCGCACATTTCCTTCCACGGCATATACCCCTTTGTATTTGCCGATACCTTGTAAAAATTCGGTTTCCAGCGGTTTGGGCAGTGAAAAATTACCCAGTTCTTCGGAATCAAACCCTTTCCTTCGCACCAGCGTCAGGATCGGCGGATTTTTCCAGGTGTTGATCACAAAATAAACCGTTTCATTGTCGTTGTCCCTGGAATTGTAATAGGATTGAGATCGTAACGGTCCCCATTCCAGATGCAATGCAATCGCTTCTTCCGGTGTCATTTCCCAGTCCACTGAATTCAGCAGATTGTGATTTTTCTTTATATCGCCAAGTCTCATTTCATACCCTCCCGTTTCAGGATTGATTTCTGGATGTACCGTTGTTTGTTCGGTTACATAAGTAGCCTTGCAAACCATGTGCCGGGACAAAACAAAAATATAAATACGCCTTGATTACAGGAAGTTGAAACGAAGTAAAATCGAAATGAATTACGACAGAACAAAAAATGATACAAAAATGATTTCCCGGTTTTGATACAGATTTGTTTCAGAACCGGGAAATGGATCAATAATTTTCACACAGCCGCTCAAACCAGCCGGTCGCTCGCACACAGGCCGGACATTTATCCGGCGCTTTTTCTCCGGTATGGATATATCCGCACCCCAGGCACCGCCACTGAATCGGCACCTCATCCTGAAAAATCCGTGTGGATGCGATATTTTCAGCCAAATGCCGGAACAGTTTTTCATGATGGTTTTCCGCCACAATAATGGCATCCAACGTATCCGCAGCCCGGATAAACCCTTCCTCCCGGGCGGTTTGAGCAAATTTTGCATACATGTCGTTGCCCACGTAATTTTCCAGCTCTGCAGATGAGAGCAGGTTGGAGCGGGTATCTTCGATCACGCCTGCCGGAAAATGCCAGTGGATGGTCAACTCGCCGCCGTTGAAAAACTTGAAAAACCGCAGGGCATGCTCAAATTCCTGGGCAGCGGTTTCATCGAACAGTTTGCCGATCTGAACATACCCTTCATCCCTGGCCTTGTTGGCAAAAAAATTGTACCGGGTTCTGGCCTGGGCTTCTGCGGCAAAAGAGGTATGCAGGTTCACCGCGGTCCTGCTTTCCCGGAATTTTCCCATGAAAACACCTTTTATCCCTGTTGTTCGGTTTTATTCCTCGATAATGATGGCTTCAGCACCGCATTCGGCAGCAGCCTGGCGGACCTTGTCCTTGAGATGATCCGGAATGGGATCGACCTGAATGGTGGATTTCAGTTCATCTTCATCATATTTGAACACTTCCGGACACAGATCGTTACAGTTTCTGTCACCCATACACTGCTCAGTAATGGTCACTTTCATATATTCCTCCCTGTTAAATAATGTGTTATGCCGGAATCCATACCAACCCGGATTTCCAGGGCATGGTGCTGTACTTTCAGGCCGGGATCCGGGGTTATTGTCCGGTTTCCCCCGCCTGGAATCGTTTCATGAATTTTGTATCAATATAATCCTTGATTGTAAAGGCAAGCCTGCCGCTGAACACGATATTTTTTTTCTTGAGCACGCCCTGCCCCCCGCCCAGGTTGAACACCAGCAGGTAATCCGGTCCGGGGTCAAACGACTTGAGTGGCCGGCCGTCCAGGGCTGCCATCAGATTATGGAGCAGCACCGGATTCTGCCGGACCGCATACACCCCGACCTTGTCCAGAGGCTGCGGCTCAAAAAAGATACAATCACCGCCCCCGAAGATCTGCGGGTCTGTCACACTCTGAAGATACGGGTTTACCCGCAGCCCTTTGTCCGGCCCCACGGCCAGACCGGAATCCTCAAAAATCGGGGACGGAATGACGCCGGATGCCATAAAGGTAAAATCCGTGTCAACCCGCTGCCCGGATTCCAGGGTGATATCAGATCGCGTCACTGACCGCACCCGGGCATTTTCCTGGATAACGATACCCCGTTTCTCCAGGATCCGCTTCACCCGGGACCGGATCTTTTCCCCGAACCGGCCCATGAACCCGGAACCGCATAAAATGCGGATTTCAGGCATGTGCCCGCCCCTGTCCCGGGCCAGCTGCCACACATTGCCGGCCACCTCGGCGGAAGACGGTCCCCCGCCCACCACGTTCACCCGGGCCGGTTTTTCGTCAAAAAGGACCTGCAGTGCGGCCGAGGCATCCATCAGCTGTTCAATGGGCTTGACCGGATACAGATTGGCCGGCCGGTCTTGTTCAGGGATTTCCGTTTCCGGCAAAGGAATATAGGAGCCGGCATTCAAGGAAACCACATCATACCCGATCCGGGTGCCGGACCGGGTCTTGACCTGGCGGTCCCCGGGCATGATCTGCGTCACCCGGTCTGTGACAAACTCGCCGCCCCGGCTTTCCACCTCCTTTCGGGTGGCAAACCGGATCCGCTCCGGAGAATAGGTCCCTCCCAGCATGCCCGGCCCCATACCCGAATAATAATGAAAATCCGACGGACCGATCACCGTGACCCGGTACCCTTTTTCAACGAATTTGTCTATATTGGCCAGGGTGACCATATGGGCATGGCCGCCCCCCACCAGAACCAGATGTTTTTTCATGACCCTTGCTCCAGCATTTTTTTTGAATTATACCGGCCCTTTCAGGCGGTCCATCAGTTTTCCCAGACGCGCCAGATGATGGTTTTCCTCTCCGGCGATCTGCAGGACAACCGCTCTGGCATCCGGATCCGTCACCTGTCCGGCAACCCGCTGATACAGATCCAGGGCCTGGGCCTCGATGGACATCGCCATGGAAACCACTTCGGTTTCCACAGACAGGTCCGGGTCGAACAGATCCAGATACTGTTTTGTGGTCAAGCCACCTTCCAGGGCCGACATGGTGACCATGGCTTCAAACCCTTCCCGGGATATTGCCGGGTCCACCATCTTCTGATACCGGTCAAACACCTGATCCTGGTGTTTCACCTCGATGTCGGCCAGCCTGCCGAACAGGTCTTTGACTGCATCGTTTCGGGCCTGGCCCGCCATATCCTGGTAAAACCGCTGCAATCCCTGCTCCATGGAATAGGCGATGACAAGAAAATCTGTGACTGATTCCCGGCCCTCGAACAGATCCATGCCCAGGGTCTGAGGTCCCACAGCGGTTTTGAATTTCCATGCCTTGATCCCGCCGGACACATTGTATACCTGTTTGAACCCTTTGCCTGCAAGCATCTGGGCAGCCACCCGGCTGCGCCCGCCCACGGCTCAGTAAACCAGGGTGGGTTTGTCCGGATCCAGCTCCGCTGCCCGGTCCGACAGTTCGGGCAGCGGAATCAGCACTGCGCCCGGAATATGGGACTCTTTGTATTCACCGGACTGCCGCACATCCAGAATGGTAATCTCATCTGGATCATGATCTGAAATCATCTGTTGCGTTTCAATGACATCTTTGGATTTGACCGGGGTCAAAAACTGCATCCATTTCATACATTCACACTCCTTTATCTATTTGACAGGTCCTGCCGATACCGCGTAAAGCAATACACTGCCCGGGCTCAAACCCAGCAGGGCCGCCGCTTCTTTGTCATACATGGCTCCGATACCGCAGCATCCCAGCCCCAGCTCCTGGGCCGCGATATACAGGCGCTGGCCGATTCGGCCGGCATGCATCATCACATACCGGTACCCTCTGGCACCCAGGGCTGCTTCCACTGCGGTCAGGTCCGCTGCAAACAAGAAATTCATGGCTGCCCGGCCGATCCATGCCTGGTCCAGGCATACCCGGGCCAGGTCGTCTGCCAGGTCCCCCGTCTGCCGGCAGGCCAGGGCAGCCCCATCCCGGGAAAACGAATACAGCCCCGGGGACAACCCTTCCATGTGCTGGCTGATCATTGCTACGGTAACAAATCGATCGGCTGCGGCCCCGGTTTCATCCGGGGCCGGTCCGGTAAACATGCGGGTGAACACCCGGTAAAAAAAAGCGGACCACACCGATTCCGGCAGGTTTCGGGAAGAAAAGTTGCGGCGGGAACGCCGGCGGGTGACGGCATGAAGAAAAGACATGGTCTCAAATTGTCCCGGTTCGGGCACCGACAGCATCGGGTCCGGTTTTTGAGTGAAAACCTCCGGATCCTGTTCAACCGCCCGGGGCTGCGCAATCGGGATGCCTGCCTGATACGCGGTTTTCAGTATGTCATAAACCACCGGAGTCACCTGTTCAGGTCCGGATTCGGCCGGCTGAAACGGTTTCGCATCATCCTTCTTGTCCAGGGCGGTTTCTGGACCCAGAAAAATACATGCCAGGGGCACTTCCAGAGAATCATCCAGATTCAGGCCCTCAACCAACCCCTGATCATTGAAATCGTAACAGAGCCGGGCACAGACCCCCGCGGCCCGGGCCGCCTGCAACACAGCTTCGGCCAGATGCCCGGCATCCAGCAGCAGGTACCGGAAGGCCCGCTCCCGGTATTTCCAGGCGGAATGGTAAAAAATCCCGGTGATGACCAGGCAGGCACCTGCCGGGTCCCGGTCCGGACCAATGGTTTCCTGGTCCAGAGGCCGGGCATTGATCCTGCCCAGAAATCCCTGGACCGTATCACAATAATACAAACCTGTCTCAACATCATCGACCTGTTGCGCCGACAGATACACCTGACACGGATACAATCCCCCTGCGGAAGGCACACTCCGGAATAAAACACCCCGGGCCCTGTCCGCCAGGGTCACGCCATAAGACAGGGCCAAAATCCGGGAGACCGTTTCCAGGTCCATTTTTTCCTGATCCGGAACCTCCCCGGCCATCACCTGTCCCACCGAAACATTCAGGTCGGTAAGGTCCTGATTGCCGCTCCGGTCCCCGCGAAAGCCGCCCCCCTGGTTCAAGGGAATCCGGGCCGGATATTCATAGGTCTTGAAAGGCACCGGGTATCTGGAAAAATCCAGGGAATGAGGCGTAATCCGGTGCCGGATATGACTGGTGCGGTCATGGTATCGGACCGCCGACACCATCGGATCAGGTATTGTCCGGCCCATCATCCTCCTGGACATCCGCTTCCATCTTCATCATGCACTCATGACATTCCAGCTCGATATTGGGCACATCCCCATATTTTTCCTTGATCTCCTCTTCGGTCATAGCGGCTGTGCCGGTACATCCGCACCGGGGGCAGGACGTGCTGATTCGGTATTTTTTGCCCATGACGTCCTCCTTTACTCTTTTCCTGTAATTCTCGGGTCATTGGGTGTTCCCGCACAATCCGGTGTATAGCAGGAATTATCCACAAACGAACAATCCTTCTTACAGCTCGGGCATTTTTCCGGCGGGGTGTCCGCTTCCAGGTTGTATCCGCATTGATCACAAATCCAGCTGGTCATAACAGCCTCCTTACATGGTTTTGGGTATGTTTTTGTTTAATCACCGGCGTACTGTTTCAATCAATCAAGATACACTTTCAAAAAGTATGCCGGAAATCTCTTTTCAATCTGCAATCCAAGATCTTTTCTCCAAAATATCACATTACCGGCAATCGTCAAACATATATCCTGAATACCCGGCAATCCTTTTTGCCCAACCGCTTCCCAGTTACACCCATGCCATTTTAAAGATGAACTGTTTCGGCAGCAGCCCGCACCCGGTGAGGGCACCTTACTGCCGGCCTGGAATGCTTGGGGGCTCCGACAGTCCGGACAGCAAGGTACCCCCGCCGGGGGCTCTGCGGTGCCAAATAATGTCCGGAATTCCATCCCGGTTTTCCGCTGCCATCAGCGACGAGTGCCGGGCGGTGCCTGTGGGTGGAATCCCATTCTGACGCGTTTGCTACAGGGAGTTGGGCATGCGGAGCGGTCAAAACGGCAAACTGTCTGAGGACATACCTGCCCGCAGTTTTTGCCGTTCAGCGCAGCATGCCCTTACTCCCTGTCAGAC
>JAABUD010000069.1 GCA_011389555.1 Desulfotignum sp.
TTCGAGGCCCAGGAGATCTTTGACCAGATTCCGCAGCCGGTAGAAGATGCCAAAAGACTGCTGTGCGAGCCCTTGAAAATCGACTGGACCTTCTACTGCTACAAGTGTGACGGCATGGCTTCCATGAAGACCTGCCCGCATACCAAGGACGACCGCGTGATCCTGTCCGGTACGAAACTGCGCCATGCCCTGTCCAACAATGAGGAAGTGGTGGACCATTTCGGCCGTGATGAAGTGTTGGTGTTGTTGAGAGAATACTATGCCGGGCTGAAAGACAAAGTGGAAGTCAAACTCCAGAGCCATGCAGAAGGCAGCAAAATGTAATCTGACTTCAGATTCGGTTCTGATCCGACGTAGATAAAAAAAAGGGTTTTGTGCAGGTGTTCAGCACAGAACCCTTTTTGTTTTTCCAGGCAGCCGTCGCCGGTGGAGGCGGGAAGGGCGGTGGAGGCAACCGCCCTGGCCGGACCAACTAATCCAGGCTGTGTTCCGAACAGGGGTTGGGGGAGTGTTCCGGATCATTGGACCGGTTGATAAACGCCTCGTTAAAGATGCCTACCAGTTTGACGGTCTGCTTGGCCATCATGACACAGTTGCCGGAAATGGCATAAAACAGGATGCTCAACCGGGTTTTGGAGGAATCGTTTCGGATCCGTTCGATCTGATTGGCATTGAAATCATCCACCAGTTCCCGGAGAAGGTGAAACTGGTCTACGATTTCCCGGCAGTCCACGATCTGTTTTTTGGCCAGAGCGGTTTCCACGGTGGAAAAGATCCGGAGCATCACCTGTTTGATCTCGATGAGTTCTTCCACCTGTACGGGCAGCAGCCCCGTGTGGCGGTTGGACACATGCATGGTGGACCGGATCACGGTATCCCGGTATCCATCAGACAGTTTCTGAAGCCTTCGGATGATCTGGTAATAGTTATACGAGACCCGGTTGTCTGTTTTCTGAAGCAGGCGCAGCACCTTGAACACGTTGGCCACAATCACATTGGTGCTCAACTGGACCTTCTTGGTCCGCTTCCGCTCCTGGCGCAGGGTACCGATATCCTCGGTGAACAGGGCATCAAAGGTCCGGTCAAAGGATTCTCGGATGCCTTTGAGCTGCAATGCCAGATGATCGAACGTGTCCGATACGGCCACCTGAAAATCATCCACTTTTTCAAACTGGAAGATGTTCATCTCTAGTTTGTCTTTGGCCTGGTCATCATGCTTTTTCTTGTTTTTCCAGATCATGAACCCGGCAAACAGCATCAGCCCGGCAATCCCCCAGGCATTGAAAAAATACAGGATGTTGGCAAACACAAAGGCCACCATAAACGCGATAAATGCGGTCATGAACCAGCCACCCACCACGGCCAGTACGCCGGTGATGCGGAAGACCGCGCTTTCCCGGCCCCATGCCTGATCTGAAAAAGAGGATCCCATGGCCACCATGAACGTGACATAAGTGGTGGACAACGGCAGTTTCAGGGAAGTGGCAAACGAGACCACGGCACTGGCCACCATGAGATTCACCGAAGCCCGGATCAAATCGAAGGAGGGTTTTTCTCCGGCAGATCCCCCGTGATGGATCGGTGTCGGCGTGATCCGGGCCGCCACGGTCCGGCGCAGGGGCTCGGGAATCACAGTGCGCAGAGAACTGAAAATATGGTAGAACAGGGCCACGATTTTCCGGGACAGCCAGATGGATTCGAACCGTTCCGGTCCTTCATCCTGTTTTCCCAGGCTGATTTCCGTTTCGGTCACGGTCCGGGCTTTTTTGGAAATCCACAGGGTGACCACCATGATACTGCCGGCCAGAAGCAGCATGAATGTCTGGGTCTGGACCGCCTTGCTCAACGCCCCCATGGTGATATTCATGGGATCCGCGGATGCCAGAGCCGTGGTGAACGCCTTCAGGCCGGCCAGAGGCACGCCGATGAAGTTCACCAGGTCATTGGCGGCAAACGCCATGGCCAAAGCAAAGGTGCCCACCAGGACGATGGGTTTGAGAATGTTGACCTTGAAAATGGATAACAGCAGTTGGAGTACGATCACGGAAACGGCCAATATGCCGGCCAGAATCGTCAAGGTATGGTGCTGGATCCAGGTCAGGGTGGGTTCCGTCATAAAAGTGGCCCCTTTGGCCCCTTTGATGAGGATAAAAAAGGTGATGGCGGTCATGGCCACGCCTCCCCATACCGCACCATAGCGCTTCAGCCGTTTCTGATAATCGAATGTGAAGATGAGCCGGGAGATGAACTGGACGATGGCGCCGGAAAAAAAGGAGACGACAATGGATAAAAGGATCCCGCCCACAATGGCCATGGCTTTGGCCGTGTTGATATAATCCCACAGCGCCATGGTACTGCCGGCGGTGGACAGCAGTTTGATGGTGGAGACGGCCACTGCCGCGCCCAGCAGCTCGAACACAATGGAGACCGTGGTGGAGGTGGGCAGTCCATAGGTGTTGAACAGATCCAGCAGTAGAATATCGGTGATCATGACGGCCAGAAAGATCACCAGCAGCTCGGGCATGGTAAAGAACTGGGGATGAAAGATTCCTTTTCTGGCCACTTCCATCATGCCGCCTGAAAACATGACCCCGGCCAGAATTCCCAGGCTGGCCACAGACATGATGATCACAAAAGGCGCGGCTTTGGATCCGATGGACGAGTTTAAAAAATTGACAGCATCATTGCTTACCCCGATCATGAGATCAAAAAATGCGAACAACAGTAAAATGCCGATAATGATATAACAAAGTTCAAGGCTCATGGGATTTGTCCTGATTCTGGTTTTTGAATGTCGGATTTACATTTTATAATCGTGTCATACACCTGTTTTTTGGATACGTGAAAGAGATCTGCCATTTCTCTGGCCAGATCGGCCGTGGATTTCTGAGAAACAGCCAGCCGGTCCCGGATCAGGGATTCCAGATCTTCGGGCGAGATTTTTTCCGGTGTTTTTGCGCCGGCCACGTACAGGGTGCATTCGCCCTTGAGCGGTGTGTTCGGATCCAGGCGGGCAATAATCCAGGAAAGAGGACCCCGGACAAAGGTTTCATGCCGTTTGGTGATTTCCCGGGCCAGGCAGGCCGGCCGATCCCCCAGGATGGCCATGAGCCGCTCTGCAAGGGATCGAACACGTTTCGGGGATTCATAAAATACCAGCGTGGCCGGTTGATTCGCCAACGCCTGGACCGCCTGTTTCTGATGGGTGGCTTTTCTGGGCAGAAAACCGGCAAACAGAAACCGGTCCGTGGGCAGACCGGCCACGCTGAGTCCGGCCACCACGGCACAGCATCCGGGAATGGGGACCACAGGGATACCATGGGGCAATACCGCGGACACCAGGCGGTATCCCGGATCGGAAATGCCGGGTGTGCCGGCATCCGAGATCAGGGCGATGTCTTTTTTCTGTTTCAGCAGGGGAATGAGTTTTTCCGCAGCCCGGGCTTCATTGTGTTCATGACAGGAGATGACCGGTGTGGTGATGCTGTAATGGGATAGCAGTTTTCTGGAATGCCGGGTGTCTTCGGCAGCGATCAAGGTCGCTTCCTTTAAAATTCTGACGGCCCGAAACGTCATGTCCTCCAGATTTCCCAGAGGGGTGGCCACCACAAACAGGGTGCCGCCAGGATCCGGCGTGTTATCCAATTTGGAATGCATGGGGAATGTGGTTGATCCGGGTTTGATCGGGTTCGAAAAAAATCTCCATCACATCGAATCGAATGTGACGACCGGCGGCCGGGGGGTGCGTTTGTAAAAAATGTTGGGCCGCCTGGATGATTTTGTGCTGCTTGGCGGCATGCACCGCTTCTCTGGGCAATCCTTTTTTTACACTGGTGCGGGCTTTGACTTCCACAAACACCAGACAGTCCCGGGTGGCGGCAATGATATCGATTTCAGCAAACCGGGTGGTATAATTGGTTTCCATAATGGTGTAGCCGGATTCGGTCAGGTGCCGGATCGCCTCCTGTTCTCCGGATCGGCCCAGTTGCCGGCGGTATCGGGTCATGTCTGCACGACTCCTTTGAACGTTCTCCGGTGAAACAAGCAGGGACCATGGCGTTGAAGGGCCTGTCTGTGTACTGCGGTGGGATATCCCTTGTGCCGGTTGAAATGGTACGCGGGAAAGGCCTGGTGCAGGGTGGCCATGATCCGGTCCCGGGTCACTTTGGCGATGATGGACGCGGCTGCTATGGAGATGCTTCTGCTGTCTCCCTTGATTACGGCCTGCTGGGAGATGTCCATGTCCAGGGGAAACTTGCCGTCCACCAGCAGAAAATCCGGGGCCGTGTCCAGATTGGCGACCGCCCGCTTCATGGAAAGGAGTGCGGCGGCCAGGATATGGGTGGCATCGATTTCTTTGTGATCGCATAAGCCCACCCCCACAGCCACGGCATGGGTCATGATGACCGGAAAAAAACCGCGGCGCTTTTTTTCCGACAATTGCTTGGAATCCGTGATCCCCGGACAGGAAAAATCCGGGGGAAGGATGACGGCCGCTGACACGACAGGGCCGGCAAGGGGTCCCCTGCCGGCCTCGTCAATCCCTGCAATCCATCGAAACCCCTTTTGACGGACCGTCTGTTCGATCTGCCACATGGGACCGGCATCAGGCAAAACGTTTTTCTTTGATTCTGGCCGCTTTTCCCCGCAGATTGCGCAGGTAGTACAGTTTGGACCGGCGGACCCGCCCTTTGGTCACCACTTCGATTTTATCAATGATCGGGGAATGCAGCGGAAAAATACGCTCCACGCCGATGCCGCTGGAAATCTTTCTCACGGTGAACCGGGCCCCGGCCAGCCCCTTGGTCTTTTTGATGACCACACCCTGAAACACCTGGATCCGTTCTTTGTCCCCTTCCCGGATCTTGACATGCACCTTGATGGTATCTCCTGAATCGAATTTCGGAATATCCAGGCGCATCTGTTCTTTTTCCAGTTTTTCTATTACGTTGCTCATGTTTCCTCCTGGTTGCTGTCTGATATCTTGAGAATCAGCCGTTCATCAGTCTGTCTAAGTAAATGGATGCCGCTGATCGGACCGACAGGTGGTTATACTCCCCCGGACCTGTAATCGGGTCCAGCTGCATGTCACATTGGTTTATCAGTTCATCCGCCAATCCCCAGGCTGTCCCGAAAACCAGTAAACAGGGCGTGTCTGCCGTCTGTTCCTGTTTCAGGGCATGGGGTGAAATCGTTTTCCGGTTCATCCGGGCGCTGGTGGCAATGGTGACCACGGGCCGGTTCTGTTCCGCCTGGATCTGCTGGACAGCCGCTTCAAAGGTGTCTGCCACCTGAATCAGTTCCAGGGCCTGTCTCCGGCACGGGTTCACCCGGGATCCTTCCCCGAGGGTCCAGTGCCGGATCACTTCATGGGCCAGGTCTGCCTGGTCCTGAAAAGGGGTGATCACATAAACCCCCTTGACCCCGAAGGTCATGGACGCCCTGGCAATATCATGCAAATCGATGGTGGTCAAGGCGGATCCAATGGTTTTGCTCTGTTTGTTCACCACGGGATAATGGACCAGGGCAATATACAGGTTGTCCATAGATCAGTTTCCATGACAGATTAATTGCGTGGAAGCAGTGCTTCCAGGTTTTTGTGCCATTGCGCCAGCAACTTTTTTTCCTCCGGGTCCGGTGGATGGTCCGTTAGAAGATCCGGCCGCCGGATAAATGTCCGGGCCAAAGAGGACCGGGCCCGCCATTTCCGGATCCGTCCATGGTCCCCGGACAAAAGCACGTCAGGCACCCGGTCTCCTGAAAATTCTTCCGGCCGGGTATACTGGGCGTGTTCCAGCCGGTGGTCCATGAAAGAATCCGATCGAAAAGACCCTTCTTTTCCCAGCACCCCGGGGATCAGCCGGGAGACGGTATCCATGATCACCATGCTGGCCAGTTCCCCGCCGGTCATGACATAATCTCCCACGGAAATTTCCTGGTCCACAAACCGGGTGATGATCCGTTCATCAATGCCTTCGTACCGGCCGCACAGAAAGATCAGATCCGTGTCACTGCCCGCCAGGTCCAGGGCCATCTGCTGATGGAACGGTTCCCCCTGCGGCGTCATGAGTATCACCCGGGCTTCCGGCCTGTCTTTTTTTGCCAGAGCCATGGCATCTGCCAGGGGTTCGGGTTTCATGATCATGCCGCATCCGCCGCCATATGGCCGGTCATCCACGGTGTGATGCCGGTCGGTGGCAAACTCCCGGATCTGGATGGTCCGACCGGTGATCAGGCCCTTTTGGATGGCCCGGCCGATCATGCCATGATCCAAAAACGCCTGCACCAGCTCCGGAAAAAGGGTGACCACCGTAAAGTCCATCACAGGTGCTTATTCATATCCTTCCGGCAGCCGGGTGACCACCACGCCGTTCTCGATATCCACGCTCATGACAAATTGCCGGTGCATGGGAATCAGCATTTCCGTGCCGTTGTTTTTCACCACAAGGATATCATGGGCCCCGGTGGAAAAAAGGGTATCAATGGTTCCTATATCGCCCAGAACCTGATCCGTCACGGTCAGTCCATACAGATCTTCCCAGTACCAGGCGTTTTTTTCAGGCGCGGGCAGCCGGCTTCGCTGCACCCGCAACTGTTTGCCGATCAGTGCATCTGCCGTGTCCCGGTCTTCAACCCCTGACAACCGCATCAGCAGTCCTTTTTTATAGGGGACGCAACTTTTTACCACAAACGGTTGCGCATCGGACGGGGTCTGTGATGAAACAAACACCCGGCTTCCCGGCGCAAAAAAATCCTGTGACTGCGCAAAGGATCGCACCTTGATATTGCCTTCCAGTCCATGGGCCCCGGTGATCTGGCCCATGACCATCAGCGGGTGGGAACCGGTTTTCGAAGACGGTGTATCAGACACGGATTTGCCGTTATTCAATGATTTCCAGAACCGTTCTTTTTTTCATCTTGGTGGAGGCCGCGCTTAAAATGGTTCTCATGGCCCGGGCGGATCTGCCCTGTTTGCCGATCACCTTTCCCAGATCCTCTTTGGCCACTTTGAGTTCCAGAACCGATGTCTGGTCTCCGATCACTTCCGAAACGTGGACCTGGTCGGGGTCATCCACCAGTGCTTTGGCAATGTATTCAATCAGCTCTTTCATACGTCCATCTCCTTGCTTCGACAATGGGGTGAGAATCCGGATGTGTCAAAAAAAAACGGGTTCAGGCCGTTGCCGCCGGTTCGGGCGCGGCCGCCTGTTTTTTCAGAATGCTCGTCACCGTGGTGGAAGGTTGGGCGCCCTGGTCCAGCCAGTACTGGATCCGATCCTGCTTGATCACGATATCAGCGGGTTCGGTCATGGGATTGTAAGTGCCCAGGGTTTCCAGAAACCGCCCGTCCCTGGGGGCTTCGATGTCTGCGGCCACGATTCTGTAAAACGGTTTCTTTTTGGTGCCTTTACGGGTCAATCTGATTCTAACGGACATAGGTTGTTTTTCTCCTTAAAACGGCAGCATGTTTTTCAATGACCGCATGCCGCCTTTATTGAATTTCTTGATCATTTTCATGGACTGGGTGTAGCTTTTCAACAGCTTGTTGACATCCTGGACCGTGGTCCCGGAGCCAAAGGCGATCCGTTTTTTCCGGGAGGCCTTGATAATGGCGTATTTTTCTCTTTCTTCCGGGGTCATGGAATTGATGATGGCTTCGATTTTCACAAATTCCTTTTCATCGATATTCACCCCTTTGAGCTGTTTTTTGTTCATTCCCGGCATCATGCCTAAAATATCCTTTACAGACCCCATTTTCCGGACGGTGCTCATCTGGTTTCTGAAATCTTCCAGGGTAAAGGCGTTCTGCCGCAGTTTCTTTTCAAGGGCGTTGGCCTCTTTTTCATCCACGGCGTCCTGGGCCCGTTCGATAAAAGAAAGGGTGTCTCCCATGCCCAGTATTTTGGAGGCCATCCGGTCCGGGTGAAACGGTTCCAGGCCGGTGAATTTTTCCCCCACACCGATAAATTTCAGCGGTTTGCCGGTCACTGCCTTGATGGACAGGGCGGCCCCGCCTCGGGCATCTCCGTCCATTTTGGTCAGAACCACCCCGGTGAGCTCCAGGCGCTGGTCAAAGGATCCGGCAATATTCACGGCATCCTGACCCGTCATGGCATCCGCCACCAGAAGGATTTCCGATGGACTCACCCCTTTTTTCAGGGTTTCCAGTTCCGCCATCAGGGTGTCATCCATGTGCAGACGTCCGGCCGTGTCATACACCAGGGTGTCGCATCCCTGTTCCCGGGCCGCCACCTGGGCATCCTGGCAGATCTTCAGGGGCTTCATGTCCGGGGTACTGTCAAACACGGGCAGGTCCAGCTGGGTCCCGATTTTTTTGAGCTGGTCAATGGCTGCGGGCCGGTACACATCCACGGGCACCAGGAACGGCTTTTTACCCTGCTTGCGAAGAAACAGGCCCAGTTTCCCGGCCGTGGTGGTTTTGCCCGATCCCTGGAGGCCCACCAGCATGATGGACCCATAAGACCCCCTGCCCAGATCCAGGGCCTGATGTTCCGATCCCATCATCCGGGTGAATTCGTCATACACGATCTTGATGACCTGCTGCCCCGGGGTCAGGCTGTCCATGACCTCCTGGCCCAGTGCCCGGGTCTTTATATCTGAAATGACATTTTTTGCAACCTTATAATTGACATCCGCTTCAAGAAGTGCCATCCTCACCTGTTTGAGACCCTCTTCAATGTTCTTCTCATTCAGGGTGCCGTGGCCTTTCAGCTTCTTGAAGACCGAATCCAGCCTGTCGCTCAAATTTTCAAACATAAAATGACCTTCATCACAATATCAAATCAAATCATTGAATTTAGTCCATAAACCGTGCTATGTCAAGGAAATAATCCTAGAAACAACCACAGGAATGAGAATGGAAAACGTACTGAATTATACCCGGGAGGATCTTTCCCGATGGCTGGAAGAAAATGGGGTCCGGCCGTTCCGATCCGGCCAGATTTTCAAGTGGCTGTACCTGAAGCTGGCCGATGATTTCGATCAGATGACCGATCTGGGAAAAGAACTTCGGGCCCTGCTGGCCGAACACTTTTATGTGGACGGCCTGACCCTGGCGGACCGGCAGGTGTCTTCGGACACCACGGAAAAATATCTGTTTTGCCTGGCGGACGGGGCGTATATCGAATCCGTGCTCATACCGGAAAAAGACCACTTTACCCTGTGTGTGTCCTCCCAGGTGGGATGTGCCATGAACTGCCGGTTCTGCCTGACGGCCAGGGGGGGATGGAAAAGAGATCTGTCCGCCGGAGAAATCATTGCCCAGATCCGGAGTGCGCGGACCTTTCTGGCACACCGGAACATGGACCCCTTGAAGCTGTCCAACATCGTGTTCATGGGCATGGGGGAGCCGCTGGCCAATTATGACAATGTGATCCAGGCCCTGGCCGTGATCACGGATACGGATTTCGGGTTGAAATTTTCCCCGAGACGGGTCACGGTGTCCACCTGCGGCCTGGTCCCCCGGATCCTGGATCTGGGGAACGCGTGTTCTGTGAATCTGGCTGTTTCCCTCAATGCCACGGATGATGACACCCGGTCCCGGCTGATGCCGGTGAACCAGACCTATCCCCTGACTCAGCTTCTGGCTGTTTGCAGACAATTTACCATGAAACCCCGAAACAAGATCACTTTTGAATATATTCTGATCAAAGGGGTCAACGATTCGCCCGCGCATGCCCGGCACCTGGCCCGGCTGCTGGCGCCGCTGCGGGCCAAGGTCAATCTCATCCCCTTCAACCCCCACCCGGGGACCCGGTTGAAAGCGCCGGATCCGGAGACCGTCAAGGCGTTTCTCCAGATTCTGCTGGATAAAAACATGACCGCCATTGTCCGGAAAAGCAAGGGGGTAGATATCCTGGCCGCCTGTGGACAACTGAGAGCGCGGCAGAAAGAAGCCGGCATTGAAACCGGTTGAAAAATCCTTATATTCTCAGGATGGGTTGACATTTATGTGGAATCCCCAAAAAATAATTTATCAAACCCGTAAATATGAATGGAAAAGATCATGACCGATATCAGTTTGGAAAACAAAACAATTCTGATTGTGGATGATGAACCGGATGTGCTGGATTCTCTGGAAGAGCTGCTGGACATGTGTACCGTTGTCCGGGCCCAGTCTTTTGAAGAGGCGGACCCGCTGTTGAAAGACCAGACATTTGATATTGCGATCCTGGATATCATGGGCGTGGACGGATATCAGCTGCTGGAAACAGCCAACAAAAAGGGAATCGTGACCGTGATGCTCACCGCCCACGCCTTGAGTCCGGAGAATATCAAAAAATCCTATCTGGGCGGGGCCTGCTCCTATATTCCCAAAGAAGAGATGATCAATATCGAAACCTTTCTGCTGGATGTTCTCAAAGCCAGAAAGGAAGGAAAAAATCCCTGGACCAGCTGGTATTATCGTCTGGCGGCGTTTTGTGAAAGAAAGTTCGGCAAGGACTGGGACAAGGATGAAAAAGAATTCTGGGAAAAAATGATCTATCACTGATCATCATCATCTCTCAGATCATCAGGGATGACAGTTCCGACACGGTGGAAGGAACCACTGTGATTCGGGTATGACCGGGATGAATGCTTGCCCGGATCTGTGTGGGTTCCTTTTCCGGGGTTTTGGTATAGGCCGCTGTCATGGCAGCGGCTTTTGCAATTTCAGCGTTTCCGAACCCCCCGGTGAGAAGGGCGGTGGGACCCGGCAGCCACGCATGGTTGAGTTGCACATCCTCGGTGGGATCCTGCCAGGCCAGGATCTGTTCATTGTCTGTTTTGGATCGTCCGATCACCAGTTTGCAGGTGTCGGTCAGGCGAAAATGGCGGCCGTATTTGAGCAGGTGAATGTGCCGGATCTCTTTGGTTTTCTGAACATCGAACAGATCTTTGAGCCGGGTGGAAAATCCCGGGTCTGTGAGCAGGCACCCGCCGGCCGGGGCCGGGTATTCGAAGATCCCCAGTTCCCGGGCCAGCGCGATCTGATGTTTCCGGGACCGGCCGTTAATGCCCAGAAGTTGTGTTCGGTCCACCAGGCCCTGGATTTCCATGGGCGTTTCCGGCAGGCACAGGGCACTTAAGGGCCGTAATATCAACCCTTTGAACCGGCTGTTTTTTTCCACGTATTGAAGGGCATTTTTGGTCTGGGATTTGGGCCGCTGGCCCACCACCTCGCCACTGAACAGAAAATCAAATCCCATTTCCTGCATGAGATATCCGGCGGTTTCAAACATGAGTGCATGGCAGTCCATGCACGGATTCATATTTTTTCCAAACCCCGCCCTGGGGGCCTCCATCATTTTCAGATAAGGCCCGGTAATGTTTTTGGTGATCAAAGGGATGTCACAGATGGCGGACGCTTTTTGCGCTTTTTCCGATGAGAAAAACGGGGTTTCAAAACTGATCCAGGTCACATGGATGCCTTGATTTTTAAGTAGAACGCCGGACAGCATGCTGTCCAGCCCACCGGAACACAGCCCCAACGCCCGGACAGGGCTTGTGCTTTTTCTGTCACTCATATATAAATATCTTTCATGAAACACGTGGATATCCAATTTTTGCTCCGCACATTAAAAAACCGGTACCCGGATGTCAAGACCCAACTGGTGCATCAGACCCCGTTTCAGCTGTTGACGGCCACCATTTTGTCGGCCCAGTGCACCGATCGTCAGGTCAACCAGGTGACCCGCCATCTGTTTGCGCGGTTTCCGGATCCGGTATCCCTGGCGGCCGCCGATCTGAAAGACATCAAAAAGATCATCTATTCCACCGGCTTTTACAACAACAAGGCCAAAAATATCAAGGCCTGTGCCCGGGCCCTGCTGGACCGTCATGCCGGACAGGTGCCCGATGATCTGGCGCTTCTGGTGAAACTGCCCGGCGTGGGGCGAAAGACCGCCAATGTGGTGAGATCGGCGGCTTTCGGGCATCCGGCCATCGTGGTGGATACCCATGTGTTCAGAATTTCCCGTCGACTGGGCCTGTCTCAGTCCCGGGACCCGGTCAAGGTGGAATTCGATCTCATGGAAGCCATTCCGGAATCGGCCTGGAGCGATCTGTCTTTGCAGTTCATCTATTTCGGCAGAGACCTCTGTGATGCCAGAAAACCGGTATGCCGCATCTGCCCGTTGTTCGATATCTGCATTTTCCCCGGGAAAAAATCTGTCACCCCATGACAATCCGCCTTTCCGGGCGGTGAAAAGGATATGACATGGATAATGTTTTTACCCCTGATTTCTGGATCCATGAATGGGAAAAGGCCAAGTCCGATGATACCTGTGCCGTGCACAAAGGGTTTGCCACACCGGAATACTGGGACAAGGCGGCAGCCACCTATAACCGGGGAAAGCAGGAAAGACAGAACCGGAAGGTGGAAAAAGCCCTGGCCCGGTTCCGGGAAGCCGGACTGCTGTCCGCAAACATGACGGTGCTGGACATCGGATGCGGCACCGGAGATCTGGCCCTGGGCCTGGCTGAAACCGGGGCACGGGTCACGGCCCTGGATTTTTCGGGTGCCATGCTGGACCGGTTCGCCCGGGTCATACCGGCACATCTCAGGGACCGGATTGAATTGCGCTGTGAAGACTGGCATGAAGTGGATACAGCAAAAAGCGGGTGGGAAAACCGGTTCGATCTGGTCACCGGATTCATGGCACCGGCATTGTCGACACCTGCGTCTTTTTTTAAAATGATGCGCTGCGGAAAAAAAGGGTTTGCCGTCCGGGGCTGGGCCGATAAAAAACCGGATCCCGTCATGGCGGCCCTGTGGGAAAAGATCATGGACCGCCCCCTGGATGACCGCCCGCAGTCGATCCTTTACAAGATCAACCTGCTGTTTGCCATGAAATATTTTCCCGATATCTGGTTTGACGAAATAAAATGGGATCCGTCCACCACCGTGGACCAGGAAATTCAGAACCAGGCGGCATTTTTTCAGAAGGTCGGTTCCCTGCCCGAATCCCAATTGATGCCGATCATTCAGACATATCTGAAACGTATCCAGAAAAACGGGCAGATCCGCCGAACTCAGCAGGGCCTGACCGCCACGGTGGTCTGGTCTGAAAACCGGTGGTGATCCGCAAGTTACTCCGTGTCTTGACTCCGATAGGGACAGGCATCCAATGTGGCAATAAATGCCACGAATTTTTTGAAAGACTGACCGTCCATGGCATGTTCCATCCGGCAGGCGGTTTCATCGGCTCTTGTTTCATCCACCTCCAGTATCCTGAATAAAAAATCCTTGAGTACCGAATGGCGGTATTCAATCTTTTTTGCGATTTTCTTCCCTTCCGGGGTCAAAGTGACATATCCATAGGGTTCATAATTGATCAGTTTCCGGGCAGCCAGTTTCTTGAGCATGCCCGTGACCGATCCCCGCTTGACATTCAGTCTTTCGGCAATGTCCTTGGATCGGGCCACAGTGTTTTGCGTTTGCAGCGCCAGAATGGTTTCCAGGTAATCTTCGATATTTTCGGAAAGGGGAATGTTTTTTTTCATGTCTTCCTCCATGTTGGGGTCCTGTTTTTTTTATATCGGATAGATATAGTAAGTCAATTGAAAAAATAATTCGTGATATCAAAAATGTTATTGACAAGACTCTTAGTTAGCTGTAGAAAACTTATTCGTTTGTAAATGAAAACCAAAAGGAGAATGCACATGGGTCGTATTCCATTGAGACAGATGCAGGTGAATCAGACCGGGACCATTGTCCGCGTCAGGGCCAAAGACGAACTGGGCCGGCGGATTCGGGACATGGGCCTGGTCCCGGGAAAGAATATACGGATTCAGGGCCGTGCCCCGCTGAATGATCCGGTGTCGCTCCGGATCATGGGAGGTACGTTAACCTTGAGAAACAATGAAGCCGATCATATTTTCGTGGAGGTCCATTGATATGGAGATGACCATTGCTCTGGCCGGAAACCCCAATTCCGGTAAAACCACCTTGTTCAATGCCCTGACCGGGGCAAGGCAGCATGTGGGCAACTATCCCGGGGTGACGGTTGAGAAAAAAGAGGGCCGGTGTGTATCCGGAACCGATGAATTCCATGTGGTGGATCTGCCGGGAACCTATTCACTGAGCGCCTATTCTCTGGAAGAGGTGGTTGCCAGAGATTTCATCGTCAATGAAAAACCGGCCATGATCGTCAACATCGTGGATGGATCCAACCTGGAAAGAAACCTGTACCTGACCCTCCAGTTCATGGAGATGGGGGCCCGCGTCTGCATTGCCTTGAACATGATGGATGTGGCCCAAAAACGGGGAATGAAGATCGATGTGGAGAAACTGTCGCAGCGGATGGGTTTGCCTGTGGTGCCCATGGTGGCCCGGACGGGAAAAGGCCGGGAACAGCTGCTCGAAACCGTGGCAGATCATGCCGGATCCCGGCCGGCGCCATTGAAAATCTCCTATGGCCGGGACATCGATGACACACTGGATGAGATGGAAGCCAGAATCCGTTCCGATGAATTTTTGACAGACCGGTACCCGTCCCGGTGGGTGGCATTGAAATACCTGGAAAACGACGTTCAGATTCTGGAAGCCGGAAAAGCACATCTTTCCGAAACCCATGACTGGCTGACGACCGTGGCGTTGACATTGTCCCGTCATCTGGAAGCCACACTGGACACCCACCCGGAAGGCATGATCGCGGACCAGCGGTACGGGTTTATCTCATCCATCCTCAAACAGGGTGTGATTTCTCACACCCTGGATCAGAACCGGCTGGCATGGTCCGACAAAATCGACAAAATCGTGACCCACCGGTTCCTGGGACCAATGATCATGATCGGGGTGCTCATGGGGTTGTATCAGTTCACCTTTACCTACAGCGAGGTGCCGGTGAACTGGTTCGAGAATTTTTTCGGGTGGCTGGGGGACCGGGTCGATACCCTGTTTGCCGACGGGCTGCTCAAGTCCCTGGTGATTTCCGGCATCATTGACGGGGTGGGCGGGGTCCTGGGGTTTGTGCCCCTGATTCTGTTCATGTTTCTGGGCATCTCGTTTCTGGAGGATTCCGGGTATCTGGCCCGCATGGCGTTCATGCTGGATCGGGTGTTTCGGATGTTCGGTCTGCACGGGGCATCGGTCATGGCCTTTATCGTTTCCGGCGGTATTGCCGGCGGTTGTGCCGTGCCGGGTGTCATGGCCACCCGGACCCTTAAATCCCCCCGGGAGCGCCTGGCCACCCTGCTCACCGTGCCCTTCATGAACTGCGGGGCCAAGCTGCCGGTGTATGCCCTGCTGGTGGCGGCATTTTTCACGGATCACCGGGCCCAGGTCATGCTGATCATCACCCTGATCTCCTGGGTGGGCGCACTGCTGGTGGCAAAGCTGCTGAGATCCACAATCATCAAAGGGCCGGCCACCCCGTTTGTCATGGAACTGCCTCCCTACCGGTTGCCCACGTTCAAAGGCCTGGCCATTCATACCTGGGAACGCACCTGGCAGTATATCAGAAAAGCCGGCACCGTGATTCTGGGGATCTCCATTGTTT
Source organism: Desulfotignum sp. (assembly GCA_011389555.1). Taxonomy (GTDB): domain Bacteria; phylum Desulfobacterota; class Desulfobacteria; order Desulfobacterales; family Desulfobacteraceae; genus Desulfotignum. The sequence goes on from JAABUD010000069.1 coordinate 15,504, forward strand.
TATGGGCCATGATGACCTTTCCGCAACTGGATACCCAACCCGTGTCCAATGAAAATGCAGCGGAAATGCACACGCCTGCGGTGGAAACCATGGATCCGGGGGCGGCGGCCCTGCGCCATTCCATTGCCGGGCGCATGGGCATGGCCATGGAAAATGTCACCCGGTATGCCGGATTTGACTGGCAGACCAATATCGCACTCCTGGGTGGATTTGCCGCCAAAGAAGTGGTGGTGTCCACCCTGGGAACGGCTTATTCTTTAGGAGAGGTGGACCCGGAAGACAGCACGTCTCTGGCACAGCGGCTGAAAACAGCGGATGGATGGGGACCCATCACCGCCTTCAGCCTGATTTTGTTCACCATTTTTTATTCACCGTGTTTTGTGGCAGTGGTCTGCATTGTCAAAGAATCCGGATCATGGAAATGGGGGGTGTTTTCCATGGCGTTCAATACACTGCTGGCTGTAAGCCTGTCTATTGTGTTTTACCAGACCGCCACCTGGATAATGTCATAAAAAGGGTGGTTTCAGGATTCTTCCACATAAGCACGGCGGCGTTTTCCGTCCTTCAGGTTCACCAGTCCCTGTTCGCAGATCCGTAAATAAGGGATGGCAGCCCCGGTCAGGGTGACCAGGGTCAGTAACGGGTCGGGAAACACCACTCCCAGCTTTGCAGCAGCTGTTTTGAGGGCCCGGATCTGCCGGGCCAGCTCAGGCACGGACGCATCTGACATGAGCCCCATCACGGGCAAAGGGATCTGGGCCAGACACGTTCCTTTGGCCCAGATCACCACCCCGCCCTGCAGCCGGTGAATGTGGTTGACCGCGTCTGCCATGTCCGCATCATGGGTCCCCACCGCCACGATGTCTGAACAGTCCCATGCCTGGCTCGAAGCAATGGCGCCATCTTTTAACCCGAATCCTTTGATAAAGCCGGTGAACATGTTTCCAGGCGCAATGGCCCGGTCAATGGCACTGATTTTGAGGATGTCCTGATCCTGATCCGCCTGGATCCGTCCGTGGATCACGGGCAGAGGCATTTGGGTTTCCCGGGTCACCAGGTCCGTGACCATTTCCATGAGCCGTACCGGCACGATTTTTTTGCCTGGGGGGGCTGTGACGGCAAAGTCTTCGGGTGTCAGGGGCCGGGGCAGGCGAACGGAATGGCGGCAGGCATTGGAAAAACAATGTGTCCGGGGGGACACCTGCATCTGTCCTTTGTCAAAGATAATTTTTCCATGACTGACCACCATTTCCGGGGTGATGGTACCCGGATCCGGAATGATCACCAGATCCGCGCTTCGGCCCGGCGCAATGCCGCCCACCCGGGAATCCAGTGAAAAATGTTCCGCCACGTTCAAGGTGGCCATCTGAACGGCTTCCATGGGAGAAAATCCTGAATCAATGGCCTTTTGGACCACAAATGCCATGCCCTTGTTTTCCATGAGATCTTCGGGTCCCACCCCGTCGGTGACCAGGATGAGTCGTCTTGTATCCACGCCCGCATCCCTGATCCGGGCGATGGCCTCAAGATCCCTGCGGATGCTGCCTTCCCGGATCATGACGTACAATCCCAGCCGCAGGCGCTCCAGGACCTGGTCTGCGTTTATGGGTTCATGGCAGGAGGAGATGCCCGTGGCCAGGTAGGCTGCCAGTTTTTTTCCGCCGGCCCCGGCGGAATGTCCTTCCAGCACTTTTCCGGCCCTCAGGGTGTCTTCAAATACGGGCAGGATCTTCTCCGGTGTCTGAAACACCGCCTGCCAGTAAGATTCTCCCAGCCCCAGAATATCGTCCCGGTCCAGGAGTTTTTTTACGTCATCCCCGGCAATACCGCTGGCAGCCGTGCTGATGGACACCATGGCCGGGGCTGTGCCGAAAATCTTGATGGGCTGGTCTCTGAATGAGGCCAGTATCTCAACCACGCCCTCATATCCCATGATGGGATAGGTTTCCATGGTTTCGGTGACAAGGGTGGTGGTGCCGTCTTTGACCGCATAGGGAATGAATTGGCTGATTTCAAAAAAAGAGGCCAGATGGGTGTGCCCGTCAATCAGCCCGGGAATCAGGGTTTTGCCCTGTACATCGATCACCGTGGTGTTTGATGCGATGGTGTGATCTGCATGGTCTCCCACAAACGCGATATACCCGTTTTTGATGCTCACGGACTGATTCTTTAAAAACTCTCCGGTGTAGACGTTCAACAGCAATGCATGGCAGAGCACCAGATCCGCACCTGATTTTCCGGAAGCGACCCGGATGAGTTCATCCATGGTTCGGGCAGACAATGTGTGCGCGTTTTTCATGGCAGCCCCTTTTTTCCCATCATGAATTTGACAAGTGCCTGGGTGTCGGTGACAAAATTATCCATTCTCAAACTCCTGCTCAACATGCTTCCATGTGTTTTGCTTGAACTCCTTAAGGATGGAAAAGTCAATGTCCTGGTCTTTTAAAATGCCTTCGAGCGTAATAATGTTTTTGGTTCCCATTTTTTTTATGCCGGATAAAATCTATATACTTCACAATATCACTCAGGTCCTGCTCTGAAAAATCGATCAGTTTATTGTAAATTTCATGTTTGGTTATGGCTGCCTTATTCATTTTAGCCTCCAATTGTTATTTTTATTTTTTGAATCACAAAATTTTTGAAAGTTTATTTTCAATAGTCGTAACACGTTTCCTTTGAATTGCTTGTCATATTATCTTTTATATTAACGGGTTATCCATGATTTATCCAGTAAAAAAAGCATCTGTCCGATGCTGCCGGAGAACTCCAGACGTTCAGCCCCGGGACCACCGGCTTGGGCCCAGACCCACAGAACCCACGGCAGGGTGACACGCCGGGCCTACATCCACAGGTATAAAAAGCACCCGATATACAGAACGGCAACGGACAGGGCGGTCACCATCCGGACAAAGGACAGTTCAAGCGCGTGCTGGATCATTTTTGCCGTCACGGCCAGTCCGTAAAGACCGGTTATGCCACAAACAATGATGATGGCGGGACCAGGAGGGGACGGTGCCTGAAGTATGGCCAGAAACGGGGCCGCAGGCCACAGGGAAATGGCGGCGACACCGATGGTGAAATAGACGGCCAGAAATGGGGTATTGCCGCTCAGGGCTTTCAGGAACACCCAGATGAACAGGGCGGCCCCGGCATGCATGAGAAACGCCACGGGAATGCCGGCCAGGGTCAGCTTAAGCAATCCCGGACCCAGAAGCATATCCCGGCTGAGCCAGGCGGCGGTACCGCCGTAGATCAGTCCCAGCAGGGATACATGGCATATGCAGATCCAGGGCAGGTGATTCAGGGGGAGTTGCCGGACTCCGGAAGAATCCAGCCGGGCCAGCCGGAACATGGCAAAAGGGTAGTTCATAAAGGTCCTTTCTGGAGAAATACTGTCCGAACCCGTTCGGGCCCGGACAGCAGGGAAATGACAATTACCAGGGTTGCAGGCCCCAGATAAATACGACAACGCAGAAGGCCGAAATGATCAAGGGCCATGTGATCCCGTTGTACCGGGATTCATCATAATCAGGACCCCAGCCGTGAATCCGGTCGATCACCTGTTTGTCCGCCAGGGTGGGGGCGTATGCCTTCAGTGCGGGCATCCGGTTGAAGGCGATGGACAAAATGATGAACATGGCAAAGCTCAGCGGAATAGTCACCATGCCGCCGGACATGCCTAACGCCGCCACAAGGCCCGATCCGACGCAGATGGAGGGCAGCACATGAGGGGAGATCACGATAAAGATGATTCCGCAGACCATGGAGGAGACGATCAATGCCAGTTTGTTGGCTTCCTTCCACCAGACCCCCAGCAGGATGGCCGGGGTGGCCGTGGTGGCCAGCAGTCCGAAGGCCCACAGGATACTGGTCACCAGAAATCTCGGCGGATTGAATGCCATGAGAACGGCCGCCAGACCCCCCAGTCCCAGGGCTGCGTATCCCCATTTCATCCGTTTGGCGGAATTCATGTCGGGTGCGATGATTCCCAGCAGATCCGACCCCACCAGGCCGGCGATGGCCATGAGGTTGCCGCCGATGGTGGACAGCCCGGCGGCGATGGCCCCGCCCATGACAAAGGCGGCCACCAGGGTCGGGTTGTAGAACACGTTGAGAATCAGGATGGTCTGGTCTGCCTTCTCGATGATCCGTCCCGTGGTGGCGGTAAAGAAATTGCCCGCAAATCCTACTACATAGGTGCCGGAAAACAGCAGGCCCAGAAAGATGGCAAACCATACCACGGCCCATCGGGCATTTTTCACTGAGGAGGAGGTGAACACTTTCATGGCCAGATGAGGCAGGGCCACCGGTCCCAGGGTGAAAGCCGGGATCAGGGCAAAATACCACCGGAAATCGTATTTCATGTCAAAAAAGGTGGGAATGTTCTTGATCATGTCCGGCACCATGTCTCCGTAGGCCAGGGGTGGAAACCACCACCCGGAAGACCCCATGGCCTTCATGATGGCGCCCATGGGCACGATCATGGCGATGGTCATGACGACCATCTGGAAAGCCGCGTTGTAGGTGGCGCCGTACATGCCGCCGATGGTGATGAATCCCACCGTGGCAAGACCCGCCACAATGATGGCGATGTTATACGGTACCCCGAACAGCAGCTCGAACGCCTGTCCTAAACCGACCATCTGGCCCAGGGCATACATGATCATGATCAGGATCATCCAGCACACGATCACGACAGTGGAAGGTTTCCCATACCGCTGACGGATAAAAGAGGCGGGTGTGAACGCCTTCATCCGCCGCAGGCTGGTGCCGTACAGCAGGGTGAGCAGGGGAATGGAGATGGCCCATTGGATCCACAGGTACACAAATGGTACCTGAAGCCGGAGGATCAAAGCGATGACCCCCAGAAAAGTGGCCAGGCTCGCCCAGGTGGCGGCCATGCCCAGTCCGTTGGTCACGGGGCCGATGGAGAATCCGGCCGCATAAAAATCTTCGTCTGAAGCGGTTTTGCGGCTCGATAAAAAGCCGACTCCGTAAAAAATGGCAAACAGGATAATGACGACGACCAGTCCGATCCACACATTGCTTAACGCATATTCAGCAGGCATTGAATCATCTCCTTAGTTTTGGGTATTATCGGTTTGGGTGTCGTTTTCCGGGGGAAGGGTCTTGACATACGCTTCCATTTCATCGTCAAACCTGTTGCACACCAGGGTCATCACAAGACAGACCAGGGCGATGCCGAACCATCCCAGGAGAATGGGAACGATGTACTGGATGGGAAACCCCCACAGGGTTCCCTGCTGCAGTCCTGGAAACAGCACGAAAATGGATGCGGAATGCCCGGTCAACAGCAGCAGTGCCGAGAATATCAGGGTGATGCGGATCTCTTTTTTATACAGTTTTTCTTTCATGGATGGTGCCTCCCTTGTTGTGAAGTGACAGGATCGGTCTATCTTTTCCATTCAGCATCCCTGAGTTCGATGCGCCGGATTTTGCCGCTGATGGTTTTGGGCAGTTCATCCACAAATTCAATTTTTCTCGGATACTTGTAAGGGGCCGTGGTTTTTTTCACATAGTCCTGGATCTCCTTGACCAGTGTGTCGCCGGGCTCATAATTCGGGGCCAGGATGACAAAGGCTTTCACCACTTCGCCCCGGGTGTCATCCGGGCTGGAGACCACAGCCGACTCGGCCACGGCCGGGTGTTCGATCAATGCGCTTTCCACTTCAAACGGACCGATGCGGTACCCCGAGGTGAGGATGACATCATCGGAGCGTCCCACAAACCAGAAATATCCGTCCTCATCCACATAGGCCCGGTCCCCGGTGAGATACCAGCCCGGGATAAACGCCGAGGCGGTCCGGTCCGGTTCTTTCCAGTATTCCTTGAACAACCCGATGGGCCGTTCCGGCTCGATGCGCACTGCAATATCCCCTTCTTCATCAGGTCCCAGAATATTGCCCTGTTCATCGATGACATGCAGGTCGATACCCGGGGTGGGTTTGCCCATGGATCCGAACCGGGGTGGGATGCAGGGGAAATTTCCGGCCAGGATCACGGTTTCGGTCTGGCCGTATCCATCCCGGATGGTACAGTCCGTGGCTTTTTTCCACACCTCGATGATTTCCGGGTTCAACGGTTCGCCGGCACCCACGCAGTGGCGCAGGAAGGGGAACTTGTATTCGGACAGATCCTGGAGTACCAGCATCCGGTAGATGGTGGGGGCCCCGCACATGGTGGTGATGGGGTATTTTGCCAGCAGATCCAGAGTGACTTTTGGATCGAACCGGTCCGTATGATGGACAAACTGGGCCGCTCCCTGGTTCCAGGGACCGAAATAACTGGACCAGGCCGCCTTGGCCCATCCGGTGTCCGATACGTTCCAGTGCATGTCGTCCGGTTTGAGATCCAGCCAGTATTTTCCGGTGACCATGTGGCCGTATCCATAGGAATGCGCATGCAGGGCCATTTTGGGAAATCCGGTGGTGCCGGAGGTGAAATAGACCAGGCAGTTGTCATCCGCCCTGGTTTTGGCGGTTTCAAATTCGTCGGACGCCTGATCCATGGCCTCGTCCCAGAAAGTCCAGCCCGCTTGGGGTTCAGTAATGACGATTTTTGTCTTGACCGTGGGACAGTTGGATGCGACCTGATCAAAAGTTCCGGCAATGGCCGGTGTGGTGATGACACATGCGGCTTCGGATTTGTTGGCCCGGTATTCCAGGTCCTTGGCCGTGAGCTGGGTGGTGCCCGGCGCGATCATGGCACCGCACCGGATGCAGGCGGTGAATGCGATCCACCATTCAATATTTCTGGGAAGGACCACGATGACCACATCCCCCTGGCCGATGCCCCGGGATTTGAACACGTTGGCCAGCTGTTTGGAAGCGTTGCTCAGCTCATGAAATGTTTTTTTGATCTCGGTGCCATGGTCATCCACCCAGAGCATGGCCAGCTTTTCCTTGTCCTGTGCCCATTTGTCAAACACATCTGAAGCGAAATTGTAATACTCGGGCACCTGCCATTTGAACTCTTTGTACTCTTTGTCATAGTCGGTCATGTTGGGTTGTACGGTCATAAGCGTTGCCTTCCTTTAAGATATGGGTTGTCGGGTGAGATGTTCGCCTCGATGTCATATAAAAAAAGAAAATCGATACTGCAATCGGTGGAAAACCGATTTTCGCTGTAGGTGAATTCAGCCGGGTTTGTAGGAAAAAAACCTAGAAAAAAGCAGGGCCGTGAGATGACAGGGGCGTTGAAAAGCCGATTATTCCGGGATTGTGGTAATCTGGCCGGTCTTTTCAAAATGCACTGCGCACCGCACCAGTTCACTGGCATGTTTCAGATTGAGTTTGGTTTTGATTCTTTCCCGGTAGGTGCCGATGGTTTTGATGCTTACAAACAGGCGCACGGCAATTTCTCTTGAGGAAAACCCTTTGCCGATCAGTTTGAACACCTGCATTTCCCGGTCCGTGAGCCGGTCGGCAGGGGATTTTTTCCGCAGATTTGCCGATCCCGATATATTGGAAAGGATATGTTCCTTGAGCGTATCATTCAGATAGACTTTGCCTGAAAGCACATGGTGAATGGCCGCCACCACCGATTCCATGGCCTCCTGCTTCATGATGTATCCTTTTGCCCCGGCATGCAGGGCCCGCTGGGCATACAGGTATTCGTCGTGCATGGACAGCACCAGCACCGGAATGTGCGGGTGGTGTTTTTTCACGTGCCGCACCAGGTCGATCCCGTCGGAATTGTTCAACGAAATATCCGCAATGATGAGGTCCGGCCGGACCGATCCGATCTCCTGGATGGCGGAATCCACATCCTTGGATTCACCGGATGCGGTCAAATCTTCTTCCTGGTTGATCAGTTCGGCCAGGCCGAGCCGGAAGATGGGGTGGTCTTCCACCAGCAGAATTTTCTTTTTTGTGTTCATCGCTGGATGTCAGCTTCCGGATGATCTTCGCTGAGATCTGATTCGATGGCCCGGGAAGGTTCGGGTACCGGTTGAGACCCTTTGAGCAGCCGCATGGGCGGGGCCGCCCCCTGTTTGTCCTCACCAAACCAGAGGGTCTGGTGAGGGAATGGAATCTCGATGCCGCGCTCGTCAAAAACACGTTTCATTCTTTCCAGAAACGCCCTTCGAATCGCAAAATGGCGCATGGGTCTGGTTTTCAGTCTGACCCGGACTTCTACTGCGGAATCCCCCAGATTATTAAGGCCGAACAGTTCCAGTTCCCCGATAATATCCGGCCCCCAGGTGTCATCCTGCTGCAGCTCTGTTGCCACATCCTGCAGGGCCTGGACCACCTCGCCGTAATCTTCCCTGTAAGCGACGCCCGCGTCCACCAGAGCGTAACCGTAGTCGCGGTTGCTGTTTTTCACGGTGGTGACCTCCCCGAAAGGTATCACAAATACCGCTCCGGTCAGGTCACGCAGGGTCAGGGTCCGGATGGTGAGGTGTTCAACGGTTCCTGCATATCCGCCTGCCTCGACCCAGTCACCCACTGAAATGGAATCCTCCATCAGGATAAAGGCGCCCGTGATTACATCCCGGACCAGGGTCTGGGCACCAAAGCCCACAGCCAGGCCGACGACCCCGGCACCGGCCAGCAGAGGGGCGATATTGATGCCTATATGGGACAAGACGCTCATGCCTGCCACCAGGACCAGAGCAATCCGGATAACGTTGTTAATTAAAGGCAGCAGGGTCAGTATTCTTTTGTTGGCCGTCCGTCCGGTGACGCCTTCCCGTTCCCGGGTCATGTAGGCTTCTATTTTCAAACTCACCAGTTCCCAGAACAGAAAAGTGCCGCCGATAATCAGTGTAATCACCAGCAGCTTGGAAATGACAGTGCCGCCCTGGGGCGACAATATCCAGCTGAAGGTGCCGATTCCCCAGGCCTGCAGGATCGAAAAGGCGGCAATGATGTACAGGACCCCTTTGACAGTGTGCCTGAGCAAAGGCAGATACCGGTTGGCTCTGGCTTCCAGGTTCGGATAATTCTTTTTCAATTCATCACTGATTTTGAACAGTTGATCCAGGCTTTGCTGACTGATGCGGAAAAGAAAGGCGGTCAGGACAACCACCATGATGGTCAGGATCAGTGCCCTGGCCACAAAATAAACCCCGCCCTCGATTTCCAGGGCCCAGGTTCCGAATATGCCCAGGGTGAACAATAGGGCAGCGATGTGCCAGAAATCGGCAAACCGGCGGCGTAAAGCAGGGACAGTCCGGGCCTCTTGGCAATGAACATCAGTGATGTCCGATTCTGTCTGCGGGTCAGGTGCTTCTGTCTGTTGATCCCCCCCGCGCAGCCATTCCGCCACATTCGTGCGATTTTGCAGCACAAGAATGATGACCATCAGGGCGATGATCAGCCCCAGCATTTTCAAAAGCAAAAAGTGAAGACTGGCGGGAGTTCCGAGAATCAATACCGCTTCAATGAAAAAGTAGCCGTACACTGAAATCCGGACCCCTCTTCTGACCCAGATATACAGATACTGCACGGACTCGCTGTCCAGACGAAATAAACTGAGGGAAGGGACCCCGGGCATGAGTAACAGCCGGGTAAAGGCCAGAATCACCCGGACCAGGACATTGGCGTTTATCAGGGTCAAGGCCACCACCTGGGTGCCTGGACGCGGTTGAAGCAGGGGGAGCAGTCCATAGGCGGCAGCCGCAAAAGCGGCTATGGGAATCAATTCCAGCAAGGTATTGCCGAACATCAGACAGATTCTGAGCCCCTTGCTGTATGTGTCCCGGTCTTCCAGAGACCTGCGGACCCTGGCCAGGAGCCGGAAAACCAGTAGCTGTACCAGAAACCCTGCCAGCAGGACCAGTATGACTTTGCCTCCTATTTCCCCCCAGTTTCCGAGGATTTCCGGATTCCGGGCCTGCCCGGCAATATCTTTGGCCAGATCGGGTACCTGGAGCATAATCTGCCCCACGTCTGCCAACACATGGTTGATGTGCTGCATGTAGTCGGACATTGCCATCAGCAGTTGTCCGGCAAAGCCTTTGGATTCAGCCCCTGCTTCTTCTGAAAATTTCTCGCTGGCCCGGAGAAGTATTCGCAGCTCCTGCTTGAGGGTTTCCAGCTGTTGCGGGTCTTCCAGATCCTGCAGTAATTTTTCAATACTGACCGTGGAAGGATCCGTGATTTCGGAAGGATTCCCCTGGGCGTCTGCCTTGAATGGGTGCAGGGTACCAACAAACAATACCAGGACGAACCCGGCATAAAAGAGTGAGCGTATGAAAGCGTGCCGCATGAATTCTCCTTGATAATTGAATACTGATTGGATCAGGACCGTAATTTTTTGGGTCGATCAACATAATACGCCATACGTAAAAGTTGGCATATTCCCTTCTGCCGGATACCGGACCACCATGCATATCTGTATCAGGTTGAAACAAGTGGAGTCAATAAAGAAATCCATATTCGCTGTTGAAACCGGAATACCGCCGGAGCCACCGGTGGGGGTGCCCGGGAAAAACGGATCAGGGGCTGTCCCGGGAAACGATCCTGCCGGGGGGTGGGCCGTCCGGGGGATGCAGCGCGCTGACCGGCAGTTTCAGTGTGACGCGGGTGCCGGTGTCGCTGGATTCGATGTCCAAAGATGCCCCCATGAGCTTGGCCCGGTAGTTCATGATGCGCAGACCCATGCCCCGAAAGTCTCTGGAAGGGTCGAACCCGGTGCCGTTGTCGGTGATGCGCAGGGAAAACCAGGTTTTCCGGGATGTCATTTCGATGGTGATGTGGTCGGCGCCGCCGTGACGGATAGCGTTCTGGACCGCTTCCTGGGCGATATGGTAGAGGTTGGTGTTCACCATGTCGTTGCCGGGGGGGATCTTTTCATGGTAGAGCAGGGAACAGGTCACCTGGTGAACGGTTTTGGTATTGGCGGCCAGCTCCTGAAATGAGGACAACAGCCCGTGTTTGAAATAGACCGGACACAATCCACGGGCCAGCAGGCGGGTCTTTCGAATGGCTTCCTGGATCAGCCGGGTGATGTTTTCCACGGATTGGGCTGCATTGGGTGCGGTTTTTTCCACCCGGGTTTTCAATACCTTGCTCAACCCCTCCACGCCGATGAGATGGGGACACAGGTCATCATGAAGGTCGTTGCCGATTTTCTGGCGTTCTTTTTCGCTGATCTCCATGATTGTTTTTTCCAGCTGTTTTACCTGGGATATGTCCCGGTGGGTGATCACCGTGCCCAATGGGTGGCCGTTCCTGTCCCGGTACACCGATCCACGCAGGGTGACGTCGATGAGCCGGCCGTCTCTGGCTTTCCGGGTGGTTTCGGTGCGGGGAAGCACCTGACCTTTCAGGATCTCCTGTATCCCTTCCATGGCCTGTTTCCACTGTTCTTCCGGCACGAAATGATCCATTTTCTTTTCCAGGCTCTCTTCCAGGGTGTAGCCGAATACCCGGGTGAATGCCGGGTTGAAATAGAGGACATGTCCTTCCATGTCATAGACAATGATGGGGTCCGGGGCCGCCTCCATCACGGAACGGTATCGTTCCTCGCTTTCCTGCAGCGCTTCCTGGGCCTGTTTTCTTTCGGCGATCTGGGCCTTGAGGTCCCGGCTGTAAGCCTCCAGTTTTTCCATGAAAGAGTTGTAGTAAAATGAAATCTGCCCCACTTCATCCAGCGAGTGAGGGATCACCCTGCGGTTTGAAAATCCTCTGCCGGTGTCGATATCTTCATTCAGCCGCTCCATGAGGTTTTGCAGAGGTCCTGTGATGGTGGCACTCAGAAAGAAGGTGATGGGAATGAAAATCAGAAGAGAAATGATCCCCACCAGGATGATGAACTCTTTGATGGCAGTCAGGGGAGAAAAGAAATCATCCATTTGAATGACAGAGGTCACAACCCACTGGTATTCCGGAACCGGATTGAAAAAGATCTGTTTTTTTCCGGTATGATCACCGAAACGGGTCTGCCGGGGAATGGACCGGGTGTCGCCTGTCTGCGTCAAAAACGGTTGAAAACCGGAATCCGCATATTCCGGAATGGAAGCGATATGGGCACCTTTGAATTGTGGGTGGACAACAAAGGTACCGTCACTGTTCAGGACACTGGTATATCCGGTGCTGCCGAGCTTCTGGTCCAGGATGCTTTTCTCGAAATCTTGAACCTCCATGAGCGCTGTAAATTCCTCTCGGTAGGCAGAGACCGTGATCATCCAGTTCCAGGGGGCGAAATATTCCAGGTACAGCGCTTTGGGCCGGGGACCGGTATCGTCGGGGTTCTGCCAGTCATATTCGATATACCCTTTTTTTCTGGCCACCATCTCCCGGACAAAGGCATGGTCGGATATATCCAGGCCTTCCAGCTGTTTTTTGGGGTGTTTCACCACCCGGCCCGACCCGTCCAGAATACAGATATAGCCCTGGGTGCCGATTTTCCGGGCCAGCATCAGGTCGGCCGCCTGATTTCTCGCCTGTTCCGGTGTCAGTGTGCCCTTTTGTGCAAGCCGGTGCAGATGCCGTACCATATCCAGGTTGTTTTCCGCCGTGGCCCGCAGATAATTCCGAATGGAAACCGATGCCGCGGTTTTCACGTTGTTGACCATGGCGGATGTGGTATTGTGCAGCATGTTGTCCATGTTTTTTTCCACATGCTGCTTGACAATGGAATAGATGGTGAGGCTGGAAAGCCCCATGATCACGATAAACGTGGCCGAGTAGATGCACAGGATCCTGTACCGGATGGGCAGGTTGTTGAAATGATGCGGCAGCTTCATGGTTTTTCCTTCAAGTGGAAGGTTACGGGTCTTGTGCCCTGTGTTTAAAATCCCGGGGGAAACAGGCGGGCGGTTTTCTTTTCCAGGCGGTTCTGCAGGGCCAGGTCCGCCACGTTCTGCCGGAGCATGTCCAGGACCTTGTCCATGGATTCATGGATTTCCATGGCCCGGGGATGTTCCTGAATCATGGCAAAAAATGCCTGCACCACGGCCGGGTCGAACAAGGTGCCCACCCCGTGTTTCAGTTCAAAGATGGCGCAAGGCAGGTCTTTGGGCGGCATGCCGGGCCGGCCGGCGGTCATGGTTTCAAACACGTCGCACACGGCCAGGATCCGGGCGCCCAGGGGGATGCGTTCGCCTTTGATCCCGTCCGGGTATCCGGTGCCGTCGAACCGTTCATGGTGGTGCCGGATCATGGGGGCAATATCCTCAAAAAAGGTCAGCGGTACCAGGATTTCCGCCCCCAGCACCGGATGCTGCCGGATCTGGTCCATCTCTTTTGGGGTGAGGTGCCCCAGATGGTCCAGAACGGTATCCCGGGCACCGATTTTTCCGATATCATGGAGAATTCCGGCATGGAAGATGTTTTTGACCATGACGTCATCCAGGCCCATCTGCCGGGCCGTGAGCCGGGACAGCGTGGCCACCCGCCGGGAATGGCCATGGGTGACCCGGTCCCGGGCCTCGATGGCCAGCGCGAACCCTTCCACGATTTTCCGGTAGATGTCCAGAAGTTTTCGGTCATGGCCGAGGGCCTTTTCCAGGGCGATGGCTCCTTGTTCCCCTAAAGCGGTGACCAGTTCCAGCTCATGGGGATCCAGCATGCGGTTTTCCATGAAATAAACCGCCAGAAGCCCGGTGCAGGGGCCTGAAATATCGAAAAAAAGGCCGGTCACGGAATTGATTTTCCGCTTTCCCAGGCGCTCCAGATCCGGAATCCGGTCATCTTCTCTGGCGTTCGGGATCACCACACAGGTTTTTTTCTGGTCTCCAAACAGGGTCATCAGGGTGGGATAATCGGTCTGCATCAGGCTTCGGTAGTCGAATCCATGATAAATCTTTGTTTCAATGCATTTTTGTTCTGTGTTCAATATCCAGAAAATACTGCCTTTGGCGGAAAGAATCCGGGTGATATTCTCCACGATACAGGCCAGGATGTCTTGGGTATCGCTGTTGGCATGGATTTTCTTGCTGATTTTTGCAAACAGGGTGAAAAACTGGTGAAAGTCCGGTGTCATAAGCCTCTCCGGCAGAATTGATATCTGAATTAATTGAAAAAATTCATCCATTTCATGCTGTAGGTCCGCTGAACCTGCTTCTGGAGATGGGTGACCGTATTCAGAACGGTTTTCAGTTGTTTTGTTTCCGTCCGGGACAAAGAGGACAGGTCCATGCAGTTCACCGGCAGGTCCGGGTGACGGTCCCGGTTCAGGTGGCTGGCGATTTTGAGCCGGTTCAGGTGATAAAACGCATCCAGGTATTGCTCATATTCCGTGGTATCGATCATTTGCCGATCTTTGAGGCCGGCCAGGCGTGCCAGAGTGGACGGGGAAATAATGCCGTGATTCAACGCCAGAATGCGGATACCGTTGATCAGGTGGGCCAGGCCCGCGGTTTTGATATTGAAACAGGCCCGGCAGCCCGGAACCCGGTGGGTCCGGATCCGGCCGAATATGGTTTTGGGGGAACTGAACAGCACATCGTCCCGGGTCAGGTAGTGATTGACGGCCGGGTTTTTCTGAAACAGTTCAAACACCCGGTCCAAAAGAGCCCGGGCCATGGGGAAATCCCCGTAAACCGGTCTGAAATCCAGAAGGATTGTCAAAATCCTTATATCGGCCGGTGCCGCTGATCCGATCCACTGGTCCAGGGCCCGGCGCCAACGGGTCAAAGACCGCCGCCATTGCGGATTGGTGGCCATGACGTCGCCTTTGCACAGGGAAAATCCGAATCGGTCCAGGTCCGTGACCACCTGTCCGGCCAGGTCGGAAAAATAGGTGTCCCATGTTTTTTCTTCAGACCGGGGCGGGTCCGCATAGATCAGGGCATTGTCCTGGTCGGTCCGCACCACCTGTTCCTGCCGGGCATCACTGCCCATGGCGATCCAGCAGAACGGGCCGGGGACAGGCCGGTGGTCCCGGGTTTTGAACACCGTGACATGATGGGAGATGATCCGGGTGGTGAGGGCGTCGTGAATGACGGATACGGCCTTGAGAATGTCTGCCAGATCCGTGGGGCTGTGGAGCATGTGCCGAATCAATGTGTCCAGCCGGTCCTTGAACCGTTTCGGGTCCGGAACCCCCGGCGCTTCAGCCACCTGGTTCAAAAGCTGTTGAAAAGGGGGAGCCAGCTCCGGGGCCAGCAGCATATGCCCCCCGGTGTGATCTGTATTCAGGCTGCCGCAACATACACGCGGGTCAAAATTCATATCTCTGGTTCCTTTTCTCGTGTCCGCCCGGTTGTAACACCGGTCTGAAAAAAGGTCAACAAAGACATGGCCCGGGATCCCGATGAATTCATTATCTTCGTGGGCTAAAAAATCACATCGTGGATCCCCCGTTTTTTACGTTCCGGCTGGCGGTGCCGTGATATGCTGAACCATCCGTATCAGCCTTTTCGGGTGGCCTTGGTCTCCCATTCCTCGATTTTTGAAGTGTCCCGGATCTCTTCCCAGCCGGTGATCATACCCTTGATATGGCTGAACAGGGAGTGACCGGTGGTGGTCATGTACAGGTGAATGATCAGAAAATTCACCAGCAGGAATGCGGCCAGGGTATGGATGAATGCGATGGGGGCCAGGGAGACATCACCTAAGCTGTTGTACAGGTAGTACAGCAGGCCTGTGACCATCTGCACGGGCAAAAGCATGGCGGAAATGCCCAGATAGGCCAGGCGCTGCAGGGGATTGTGCTTGGCGCCCGGTGTTTTCTGCACCGGGTGTTCCTGGCCGTGGAAAATGCCCCAGGCATAGTACCGGGCCACATCGAACAGTTTCCGGGTGGTGGGGATATACTGCTTCCATTCGCCCGTGATGATCAGCCAGAAGGCGAAGAAGGCAAAGGAGCCCAGCCAGAACAGGCCGATGAAGTTGTGCAGATCCACGGCCGTGTCAAACCCCATGAGCGTATACAGTCCATGCACTTCAAAACCCGTGATCATCAAAAGGATGATCATCAATGCCTGAAACCAGTGCCAGAAGCGTTCGAACCGGGTATACAGATACACTTTTGTCAATGTGTTTTCGTTCATTGCGCTACTCCTCCCTGCCGTTACGGGTGAAAAACCGGCCCAGCCCGTGGAGCGTCACGCCGGCCAGGGCTCCCAGCACCGCAATCAAGCCGATGGTGTCCACAATGGCGAACTTGTCCCGGCCCGGCATGTAGATACCGGTGATGCCGGCCAGCCGGGAGTTGTCCCGGGTGTGGCACTGGATGCAGTCCAGGGATTTTTCCGCCGGGGCCACCATATGGGTGATGGGAAAGGCATAGGTGGTTTCCACATAGTCAAATTCACCGGAATAGGGGACATCCAGGGTCTGGTTCCCCCGAATGATGGCATCGTTCATATCAAAGGTGGTCCAGTATCCGTTGGGGCCGGAGAGCAGCGGTGCCACCAGCTGTTTGTTGACCTTGTCATAGGGTTGTTTCCCCGAATGAATTTTGAAAGGATGGATCCGGGCGTTCGGGTCATCGGGAGATCCTAAGGGATGGCTGACTTCCACCACCTGCTGGGGATCGATCTCATCCTTGATGCCGATGTTTTCAAAAGACCCGTTGTACCAGTAGTATTGGGGGGCCACATTTTTGGCCCATTTGAATTCCCCTTTGATGGATTTATAGGTGGGTTTGCCGAATTCCCCTTTTTCCACAAACGGTTTTCCGTCTTTGAGTTTACCGGCTTTTGTCCAGTCCCACCACATCATGGTGGGATTGACCCGGGCGTATTCCGGGATATGACAGCTCTGGCAGGCCACCTTGTCGGTGTGGTCGTTCATCTTGGTGTGGGCTTTGTGCGGGGCGGCACTGTGGCAGGATTCACAGGTGATTTTGGTGGCCATGTCGTCTTCGATCAGGCTTTTACGTTCCGCCGCCGCCGGCCGGGTATACAGCCGCCCGGCAATGTGATGCTTCACCGTGGTGTGGCACCGTGTGCAGGCAAAATCCGCGCCCTCGGCAGCCATGTGGACGTCCAGCATCCGGTTGGGTTTGGTCAGGGAGGTGTCCAGATCCCCGTGCTTGACCCCGTCACCACCGCCGCCTTTGAAATGACATTCACCGCAGTTGCTGCGCCGGGGCAGGGTGATATTCTGTACTGCCTGCTGGATACCTTTATGGAGGTCACTCACGATTTCCTGAATATCGGGATCATCATCCCCTGCAAATGCGGAGAGATCGGCAAACGTTTCCTTGAAGGGGAATTTTTTGGCACCATGGCAGGACAGGCAGTTAACCTCACCTTGCACCCCGTCCCAGCCGGCATGGCAGCTCAGACAGCCCTTGTCTTCCATGGCATTGCCGGAAATACAGAAGTTGTTCACAGCATGCCCGGCCTTGCCGTTCATGATGCCTTGTTTTTCAGACGGCACTTTCCAGGTCCAGTGAATGGTTTCCTTGAACTGCATGGATGCGTCCGTGTGACAGGTCAGACAGGCCTGGGTGATCTGGTCCCCGGACGTGAATTTCTGGTTGAGCCGCTCGATTCTGGAATGATCCACCGTGGTCCAGTGTTTGTCTCCCCGGACCGCCTGTTTGGCCAGTTTCATCCCCAGTGCCTCGTCATCCGTGGCCGCACCTGACGGCCCGGCCGCCAGAAGAAGACACAGCACCATCAGGCCGGCTGCGGCATGTCTGAAAAACCGTTTGCATCGTCTGAATTCCATAAAGAACGTCTCCGGAAAATTGTCGGCTCAACGCACCGGATATCTGTGACGGTTTCCGGCGCGTTGAGCGGTTTTCAGTTTACCCGCATGTGGCCGGGGAGGGTGAGTCTTTGGCAAACTCATAAAAATAGGCGTAGATGTCCAGAATATCCTGGTCATCCAGTGCATCCCACTGGGCCTGGCATCCAAATGCCTCGAAATTGCGGGTTTCAAACACCTCTTTCCATTCGGCCCGGGTCATGTCGGCCGGGCTCACCGTGGGGGTGGGGGAGTCCACGCCTCCGTTCTCGTGACAGGCCTTGATCACCTTGCGGTAGGTGTATTTTCCCTTGCGGTGGTTGCCGTCCGGGCCGTCATCGGCAAACGCGGCAGAAACCGGTCCCAGGGTGAAAAGGGTGAGGGCGAAAACAATCATCATTTTCTGTAACATGGGTTATCTCCTTAGTGTCTTGTAGTCTATACCATTTACAAACGGTGATATTCAATAAAATAAAATTATTTGGGGGCTTTGATGGTGTAAGTGTTGTCATCTTTGAAGCGGATCTGTGCTTCGACATAAAAGACATCTGTCAGCGCAGGTCTGACATCCTTGACCATGTAATAGGCTTCCCCGCTTCTGGCTCCCGTGGAGCAGACAAACACCACGGGTTTGTCCGCCGGCAGGTCCGCAATTTTGTCTTCCAGATTTTCCACGGGTATGTTGACGGCGGTCTGGAAATGGCCCTTGGCAAATTCATCCGGATCCCGGGTATCCACCAGCATAATGGATGCCGGGTTATCGTTCAGGATGGTCTTGAACCGTTCCAGATCGATGGAACCTTCCACCTCTCCGGCTTTTACTGCCACGGTGTCGGCGGCTGCGCCGAACCGGCTTTTCCATTCCGGGTACCCCATGGCGAACACGGACACGTCCTTGTACCCCATTGCCAGTGCTCTGGCTGCGCTTTTATGGCTCAGCCGGCAATGAAGCCCCCCGCAGTAAAAGATGACAGGGGTTTCCAGGCTCCGGGGCAGCTTGCCGGAAAAGTCGTCGAACCGGGAGTCCGGAATGCTGATGGCCGTGGGGATGTGGCCTTTGTCATACTTGGGTTTCTGGGGGCGGGAATCCACCACCAGGGTCTTGTTTTCCGCGATCTGGGCGGCCACATACTCGGCAGATACTGAGGCATATGCACCCGGCTGGGCCATCCATTCGGGAAACCCTTTGGCAAACACCTTGACGTTGTTGTATCCCAGAGCTTCGGCTTTTTTGGCGGATTTATGGCTGAGTTTGCATGCCAGGCCCCCGCAGTAGAAGATGAGCAGGGCATTTTTGTCTTTGGGCAGCAGTTCGGTGTTCTGGTCAAATTTTGTGAACGGAATGCTCACGGCCCCGGGGATGTGTCCTTTGACATACTTGGGTTTGTAGGGGCGGGCGTCAATGATCATGACATTGTCCGGCATGGGTATCGACATATGTGCGATGACAAAATCCGCTTCCACAATATCGTGGTACATCCAGGGTTCTTCCGCCACCGCAGTGACGGCAGCGGACAGCAGTATCAGACCGGCGCCTAAAACAACCAGCATTTTTTTTACGGCATGTGAGTTCATGGGTTCTCCTAAATTTTGGATTAAAAAAAGTGTGACCGGATTTATCGTTGTGCGGCACCTTTCTGTACCGGGTCCGCAGTATTATCTGTCAATGGATAATAGCAAGCCATGTGCCATGGCGGAATTGGTTGACAAAAAAAAAGGTATGTACCTTATATACCGGGTTTTTTGCAGCATGTCGCACAAAAAAAAACAATGTGCGGCAAAAACTAGGATGTTGCCAAATTGTTAATTCTGTATTAATATTGATGTAAACCAACGTTAACAGGAGACAGTCATGGATATCGGAAACCATTGGCGGGAAATCATCGATTCGGTCCAGGACGGGATCATCCTGGTGGATGACCAGGGGAATTTTGTGGCAGCCAACCATTCCGCCCAGCTGATGACCGGGTATTCCGAAGACCAGCTCATCGGAAGGTCCTGCCGGATACTCAACTGCACCGGGTGTGACATCAAAGGCATCGGTAAGGGCAAAGACTGGTGCCAGCTGTTTTCCCAGGGCCTGGTGAGAGACAAGAAATGCATGATCACAGACAGCCGGAAACAGACCATTCCCATTGTCAAGACCGCCACCGTGCTCTACAGTGACACCGGTGAAATCATCGGGGCCGTGGAGACCCTCAAGGATATTTCCGAAAACATCAGCTATAAAAACGAACTGGCTTCCATCAAGCGCATCTATCACATAGACGACGGCTTTCACGGCATCATCGGGCGAACCCCGGTGATGCAGAATCTGTTCGAGCATATTCAGGGGGTGGCGCCCCTGGACACGCCCGTGATCATTTCAGGGGAAAGCGGCACGGGCAAGGAGATGGTGGCCAAGGCTCTGCACGAAACCGGAAACCGGTCAGACAAGCCGTTCATCAAGGTCAACTGTGCGGCGTTGAGCGAAACCATTCTGGAAAGCGAATTGTTCGGCCATGTCAAAGGGGCATACACCGGGGCGGCTTCCGACCGCATCGGCCGGTTCGAGGCGGCCAGCCAGGGCACGCTTTTTCTGGATGAGATCGGAGATATTCCGCTGTCGGTCCAGGTCAAGCTGCTGCGGGTTTTAGAAGAGCAGATGATTCAGCGGGTGGGGGACAACCGGTCCATTCCCATTGACGTGCGCATTATCACCGCCACCAACCGGGACCTGGAAGCGATGATCCGCAAAGGGGCGTTCCGAGAGGACCTGTTTTTCCGGATCAACGTGTTTCCGGTGGTCTGTCCACCGCTGCGGGAGCGAAAAGATGACATCACCCTGATTATCCAGCATTTTATCACGATCCTGGCAAAAAAAACGCAAAAAAACATCCTGGGATTCACCCCCCGGGCCATGCGCCGGATGGTCTCCTATCCCTGGCCGGGAAACATCCGGGAACTGCGCAACACGGTGGAATACGCGTTTGTCCTGGCAAAAGGGAAAAGCATCGGGGTGGAACATCTGCCCGGCAAGCTGGTGACCGGAGATCCCGGTGGGGATGAGGCATCTCCATCAAACGTACCAGAGCCGGTGCCGGCACCGATGACCGGAGAGATTCCGGTGAAACAGTCGGAAAAAGCCGCGTTGGTGGATGCCTTGCAGCGGGCGGACGGCAACCAGACCCGGGCCGCACAGATGCTGGGTGTGTCCAGGGTAACGGTTTGGAAACGCATGAAAAAACATGGTATCACGTTGAAGCCCCTGGAAAAACAGGTTTTTTGAGGTTGGCATCATGTTTGCAATGGTAAATCGACAAGCAACAAAACGAAAGGAAACAACTTGATGAAAAAAGAACAAATACTGGTTGTCATTCTGGTTGTGTTCGGTCTGGCAGGGCTTTTCTCGTTTGTCAGCAGCCATTTGGGAAACCACCGGGCAGCAACGCCGGACAGTTCAGAAACAAAAAACGTAACGGGAACGGTAACGGCCTCTGTAACGCCGGCCGAAATCCCCGGGACCGGCAGCGGCCGTATCGACTGGAGTGATTACACGCCCGGCCTGGCTCGGGCCAAAAATCAGGGGAAACATGTGTTTCTCTATTTTTACGCCCAGTGGTGCACCTATTGCACCAAGCTGAAGCAGACCACGTTTCTGGATAAAAAAGTTCAGGCCTACCTGGATGGGAATTTTATCAGTATATCCGTAGACACGGATCAGAATCAGACCCTGTCCCAGTCCTGGCAGGTCACGGGACTGCCCACCCTGTGGTTTCTGACACCGGAGGGAGATCGGATCAGCAGTATTCCCGGGTATGTGGATGGATCTCAGTTCTTGAAGATCCTCCAGTATATTCGCACAAAAAGCTATCTCACCATGAGTTTCCAGGATTTTGTCAAACTGTAATTGTAACTGCAAACAAAAAAGAAAGAGGTTATCATGCGTTCACCTGTATCACGACGGCAATTTTTGAAATCCACGGTTCTTGCGGCCGGCACTGCGGTGGCCGGGACCGGTCTGGCCGGGGCGGCCACCCATGCCGGTGAAGAACCCCTGGCCACGCTGATCGATATCAGCCGGTGCATCGGGTGTGAGGAATGTGTCTATGCCTGTCAGGATGCCAATGCCCACAAATTTCCTGACCCGGAAAAACCGTTTCCCGGGATGTTTCCCGACCGGGTCCCGGTGGAGGACTGGTCGGACCGAAGAGATGTCACCGACCGGCTGACCCCCTACAACTGGCTGTATATTCAGTATGCCACCGGGGTCAAGGACGGCAAAGAGATTACTTTAACCATTCCCAGACGCTGTATGCACTGCCAGAATCCGCCTTGCGTCAAGCTGTGTCCATGGGGGGCGGCCAAACAGGAACCCAACGGGTTGTCCCGTATCGATTCCGGGACCTGTCTGGGCGGTTCCAAGTGCAAAGCGGTCTGCCCCTGGGACATTCCCCAGCGCCAGACCGGGGTGGGGCTGTACCTGGACATACTGCCCGCCTTTGCCGGTAACGGGGTGATGTACAAATGTGACCGGTGTTACCAGAAGCTTGAAAAAGGCGAACAACCCGCCTGCATCGAAGCCTGCCCGGAAGAGGTCCAGGTGATCGGCAAGCAATCGGAAATCATTGAACTGGCCCGGGAACGGGCCAAAGAAATGGATGGGTATGTCTATGGCATGGAAGAGAACGGCGGCACCCATACCCTGTATGTGTCCCCCATTCCCTTTGATCAGCTCTCATATGACACCGGCAGGGGAAAACCCCACATGGATCCGGTCAAAGATACCATGGCAGACGGGTCCAACCTGGCCCTGGCCATGGTGATCGCCCCGGTGGCCGGTGCGGCTGCGGCAGTTACAAAATTTTACAAGTACATCAAAGAGGAGGCGTGATGACAGATGATTTCAGAGGGCGGCGCCTGGTATACGGCCTGGTTTTATTTTTCATTACCCTGTCCGGGTTTGCCCAGATGCCTGTTTTTGCCCGCTACTATATTTCAGATATTCCGGGACTGGGATGGCTGGCGCAGTTTTATGTGACCCATGTCATTCACTATATCATGGCGTCCCTGCTTCTGGCATTGGGGGCCTATGCCGGGATGGATGCCTTTCTGGGCCGCAAACTGAGCCCTGCCCGGCAGAATCCTGTCAACAAAGGCCGGCTGACCCGTACCGGATGGGTGAAGCTCATCAGCCTGGCCGGGTTGATTGTCACCGGGGGGGTCATGGTGGTGAAAAACCTGTCCGGGGTCTATTTTTCCCACAACCTGATCATCCTTCTGGACCTGCTGCACCTGCTGTTGTGCATGGTTCTGCTGGGGGCCACCCTGTATGCCGGAATCCGCAAAAGACCCTGGATCGTTTTGTAGCAGGTGTCCGGCAGCGGTTATTCGATTTTTTTGATGATGGCCGCCACCACCTGTTCCGCGGTTTCCCCGAACAGGGTTTCCACGGGTACCAGGTTGAGAAACTTGTCATCCCACAGGATGTTCTCACTTTCCAGGATCCAGTCCTTGAGCCGGGTGTATTTGCCGCCCAGGGCCTTGATTTTCTTCAGCAGGGTGACGGATTCCGAGGATTTGAACTCCACGTTCAAAGACAGGATATATTCAATGATGCTGGACGTGCTCGACGCCGCGGACAGGACGGGAATCACCAGGATGCTTTTTTTGTCCTTCCGGCCCTTGCCGATATAGACATTGCCTTCCCGGACAATGATATTCTTGGTGCCTTTGAGCTGGGGATCGGTTTCCACCCGGGAGGTTTCATTGACCAGTGTGCCGGTTTTTTCCAGAACCGTGATCCGGGTTTCCGGGGTGACCTCCCCCAGCAGATTGAGCCCGGTGATCTGATACAGGAGCCCGCCGTTGACTTGAGCGATGACTTCCTGGAGATGCTTGATCACCAGCACGTTTTTGTTGGTGATCTGGGAGATCAGAATATCATGGCGGGCCAGCTCGTCAAACAACAGCCCCTGGAAGGTTTCCCTGATCCGGCTGGTGCCCACGGTCACGGTTTTGGCCTGATGCTTGATGGCATCCACGGGCCGGGCCATGTTGTTGATGGCCAGGTTCACATTTTTGAAAAAGGTATCCAGCATATTGGCCGGCGTTCCTTTGGTCAGAAAATCGATTTCAAAGTCCGACACCGGCAGCCGGCCGGATAAGTATTTGAGCAACAGCGTGATATTGGTGGCGTTGTCCATTCCCATGGCGGCAGGAAATCCGTTTTCCCGCCGTTTTTTTGTGAAAAGATTGTAGAATTCGGCAATGTGTTCCCTGAATTTTTTTTCCAGCAGCACCTCATATTCATTATGACCCTGGGCAATGTATTCATCTAAAATTTCCTGGACCCGGGTCCGGCACCGGTACATGAACCGGGACCCCTCGTTGATGGCAAGCGCAGCGTAATATCCCCACAGATGGCCCACCAGGGTGTTGAGGACCGGCGCATACGGCTCATGGATTTCCGGGACCTTGAACACGTCCGCCGCATACAGGTCGAACCGGTCTTCGCTGCTGGTGGTTATGACCACCGGTGCTGCCTTGTGGGCATGGAAAATGGCGGTATCCTTGACAATGTCTGCCAGGACACTTTCCCGGGTGCCTGCTGCACAGACAAGGATCAAAGGCTCGGAAGACAGGTCGATATGTTTTTTGTCTTCCACGTAATCCGAGGAAATGGTCTTGTAGCAAAGTTCAGACAATTTGATGCGGATCTCGTCGGCAGCGGTTTTGTTGGCGCCGGATCCCACGGTGGCCCAGTAGTTTTTGGAGATGGCCAGTCGATGGGCCGAGGCCCGGATCATATCCTGCATGCCCAGCACAGTGCGCATTTTGTCGGGAATGGCCTGGAGCTCCTGAATTTCCCGGGTGATATATTCCGCGGATCGGGCCCCGGTGATTCCGGCCATGTACAACCCCAGCACCGCGCCTGCGGTAAGCTGGGCGTAAAACGCTTTGGTGGAGGCCACCGACATTTCGATGTCCCGGCCGGAACTGGTGTAAAACACCCCGTCCACCTTGAAGGTGAGATCGGAATCCCGGCGGTTGACAATGGCCAGGGTCCTGGCTCCGGCCGCCCGGATCATATCCACGGTCCGGTTGGTATCTGTGGTGGTGCCGGACTGGCTGATGGCCACCACCAGGGTGTTGGACATGGCCGTGGCGGAATCATCATTTTCATTCATGCAGAAACCGGACAGTTCAGATGATTTCAAGGCCCGGATATCGCATGCAAATTCTCCCAGATAGGTGTTGAGCAGATCGGCACATCCCCGGGCCGCCACACCGGCGGTGCCCTGTCCGATGAAAAAAATTTTTTTCAGTTTTCCCGTGGCCAGATCCGTTTGAACAAACCGGGGCAAGACAGATTCCGGCAGCCGGATTTCCAGAAACCCGGTTTCCGGGTTTTTTGTAAATGTGTTTTCCAGTGTTTTTTCCACGGAAACCGGGGCTTCATTGATCTCTTTTAAAAAATAGTGGGCAAATCCCTGGCGGTCGATGTCCCTGGCCGTGATCTGACTGGTCCGTACATCCTTGCGGGTGATATCAAGGGGCTGTCCGTCATAGGAAAAGGAATGAATCCCTTCCAGGCCGCCGGGGGATTTCTGGTCCAGGATCACCATCTGACCGGTTTCCCCCCCGTTGAGCTTGATGTATTCAACGGTTTCCTCCACCACCCCGTACAGCTCGGATGCGGCCATGTAGTGATCCGGGGCAATGCCCACGAAAATGGCCTGTCCACTGCCTTTCTGGGCCAGAAACAGTCTGCCCGGGGCCAGGTCGGTATGCATGGAAATGGCATGGGACCCGTCAAAATCATTGACCGCCCGCCGGAACGCGTCTTCAATGGACGCGCCCTGTTTCAGGTAATGCTGGATCTGCAGCGGAATCAGTTTGGTGTCCGTATTGATCCGGGGGTGAATTTTGTCATACAATGCTTCGTATTCGGTTTTGAGTTCCAGATAATTGTCAATATCCCCGTTGAGGCAGACATGAATGATCCCGGTCGTGTCAATTTCCCTGTCCGCCGGGGTGTTGTCCACCGGATGGCAGTTGGCTTCCGTGATGTCTCCCACCGATGCCCATCGGGTATGGGCACTCACCGAAAGGGTGTCAAAATTGAAACCGGCCAGGGCCTGAAGAACCAGGTCATTTCGAACCTGGGTTCGGATAAAGGCGATATTGTCCCCGAGCGCGCCGATTTCAGCGGCAAATTTATACACAAACGAAATCGCCACCCGGCCGCCGGGGTTGCCGGACATCGAATCATGGATGTTGATGCAGTTGTTGGCCAGTATGGCTTGATTGGTCCGTTGTTTGAACAGATCGGTCAGTCCGGCTTCGGACAGGTGGGTTTTGAACCGGTCGAATTCAGATGATTTCAGGGTGAACAGCACGGAAATGCCTGCGGAGTCGCGACCCCGGACCTCCAGCCGGTCCATGCTGTTGAGCACGGCATTGATGCGCTGGAAGATCTTCAGGTTGTCGGAATGGTTTTTTTTGAAAAGATCCGGCGGTATCAGATCGGCAATGGCGGAAATATTTCCCAGCACTTCTTTTTCCAGACACCAGTGGATGTCTTTGAGTTTTTCCAGGCACGGGGAGATGATCTCCACGGTCCGGGGCGGCAGGGTTGCTTTTTCCCGGGTGAACCGGTCTTCCCACCGGGTGATGAGTTCAGACAGGGTGCGGGTTTTTCCGGACAGAGCCGTTCTCTGTGCGGAGTCAAAGAACAGGGTGTTGAACACGGTTTCCTGTTTCAGGTTCCGGGCCGACTCCCAGAACCGGGTCAACCCGTCATCTGTGGGACAGTACCGGTCCGGATCGGAAAAAAGGGATTCTACATTCGCATCTGGTATCAGGGCTCCCAGCTGGTCGATCCTGTTTTGCAGGGGGTCTGTTTTTTCAGTTGCCGGGGCCTTGAAAGCCACCAGGGCGCAGATGCCGCAACACAGACGGTTGGGCATGCAGGGAAACAAAACAAGGGTGTTTTCACGGACCTGGTCCAGTGATTTTCCCACTTGGATATGGCTGACAAACCGGACAAAAATCTGTTTGAGAACAACAATTATCCAAAGCAGCATGAAAACCTCCGTGATGTGATTGAAGTTGACTCCATTTCAAGAGTGCCCGAGCAAACCCGTCAGTCGGATGCCGCAGGGGTTGAAAAATACTGTTTTATGATGGATCGGGCATGGGCCGCGGCTCGTGTTCCGATATATGCGCCATGCCCCACCATGACGGAAAACGTGATGGCCCGGGAGCCTTTTTTTTCTCTGGCAAACCCGGTGAACCAGTCATATTTGATGGTATGTTCCCGATTGGACAACGACCCGGTTTTTCCGCCGATGGCCAGTCCGGCCAGCACTTTGTCCCGGGAAAAAGACCCGAACGATTTTCTGGCAGTGCCATGGGTGATGGTTTTTTCCATCAGACCCATCAAAGCAGCAGCGGATTCGGGTGTCATGGCGGTGACATCCCGGGTCGGGGTATGCCGGTAAATGGAATTCCCGTCCACATCCATGACATGACGGATCACTGCCGGCAAAACCGTTTGTCCTTTATTGAGCAAAGGCGTAATCATCATGGCCCCGAACAGCGGAGAGATCCGGGTGTCCCGGTTGAATCCGCACCCGAGTTCCGCCAGGTGAAAATCATTTTCTTCCATGTGAAACCGGCCGGTGTCAAACACCAGGTCCGCATCCGGCACCTGATTGAATCCAAAAGCCCGGGCATAAGCGGACAAAGTGTCCCGGCCCAGGTATGTCTGTCCCAGCTTGCCGAACACCGGGTTGATGGATTCGGCAAACGCTTTTTCAAGAGAGACCGTGACCGTGTATTTGTTTTTCACTTCCCTGAGCTGTCGTTTGTACAACGTGTATTTGTTGCCGTTGAAATACAGCGGGGTGTCCGGGGTGTACTTGAGCGCATCCAGGGCAGCCGCGGCCGTGACAATCTTGAAAATGCTGGCTGCCGGATACACGGCCCGGGTGCAGGGATTGGCGTCCTTGTCTTCCAGATCAAATCCGGCCATGGCCAGAATATGCCCCTGATGCCCGTCCATGACCACCATGGCGATCTGCCTGGGTTTGCCCCGGGTCAAGGTTTTCAGATGATCCAGGGTGGCGGTGAGAAATCCGGTCAGATTTTCATCCAGGTAGGTCACCACCTGCACAATACCCCGGGGGGTTTCCACTGGAAAAACGTTCCGGGCCGCATTCACCAGGTCCTCATCCCGGATCATTTCCCTGACCTGTGCCCGGGTCAGGGAAGCCGGGGGTTTCAATGTGGGCCTGGAAACCTGTAGGGCGGTTTGTTCCATGTCATTGGAACCGGACAAGAAAACAGTGAAAACACCCCAGCCTCCGGCAACAGCCCCGGCAATCAGGCAGAAGACCAGAAATGGATTGCGCCATTTTCGGAAAAAGGATTTTTTTCTTCGGGCAAGCAGGTATGAGGCCTGTTGCCTGCGCCAGGAATGGTCTTTTACAAGGGAATTTCGCTTCAGAGTGCCTTTCAACATAACTGTGTTTCACCGTGCTGTTTGTTTGGGGACATCCACCCGGGGAAACAGGCTGTCTGGTTTTTCAAGACAGGCCCCGGCAGACATCTGTCCCCATTTACCGATCTTTTCCAGAGGGAAAAAACCGGTTTCCGGCAGAACCATGCACAATCCCCGGAGCATTTTTGTGCTGGTTTCCGGCATCACGGGATAGATCAGACAGGCCACAGTGCGCAATCCTTCCAGCAGATTTCCGATCACGGCTTCCAGTCGAAGGCGTTCATCCGGTTCCTTGGCCAGACGCCAGGGTTCATGGGTATCGATGTATTTGTTCATGCGGGAAATGAACCCCCAGATTGCTTCCACCCCTTTGTGAAACTCATAGGCGGTCATGGCGTCTTTGAAGTGTTGAATGACCATTTGCGCGTCTGTTTCCAGGGATAGATCGGCAAAACCCGTCCCATTGGGATCCGGGACCCGGCCCTTGAAATATTTCAGGTTCATGGACAACACCCGGGAAAACAGGTTGCCCAGGTCATTGGCCAGATCCGAGTTGATCCGCGACACCAGTACATCTTCGGTAAAATTGGCATCCAGCCCGAATACCATCTCCCGCATCAGAAAATACCGGAACGCATCCACCCCGTACTGGTCGGTGACGGCAACCGGATCCGTGACATTGCCGATGGATTTGGACATCTTGCTGCCGGACACGTTCCAGAATCCATGGACATTCAACCCGTTGTAAATGTCGATGCCTGCCGCCTTGAGCATGATGGGCCAGTAGATGCCGTGGGGTTTGATGATGTCCTTGGCCACAAAATGCCGGGCCGAGGGCCAGAATTTCTGGAACAACGGTCCGTCCGGATACCCCAAAGCGGAAATGTAGTTGGTCAACGCGTCAAACCACACATACGTGACAAAATTGTCGTCAAAGGGCAGGGTGATGCCCCAGGTGAGCCGGGATTTGGGCCGGGAAATGCACAGGTCTTCCAGCGGTTCTTTTAAAAAGGAGAGAATTTCGGTTTCATACTGCTTCGGGTGGATGAATCCGGGATGGGTGTGGATGTGGTCGATCAGCCAGTCCTGGTACTGGCTCATTTTGAAAAAATAATTGGATTCCTTGATGGCAGAAGGTGCCACCCCGTGGTCCGGACATTTGCCGTCCACCAGTTCCCGTTCCTGGTAGAATCGTTCACACCCGAAACAGTACAACCCTTCATAGCTGGAAAAATAGATGTCCCCCCGGTCATGGATCCGGGTCAGCAGCATCTCCACCACCCGGACATGGTCCGGATCGGTGGTGCGGATGAACCGATCGGTTTCTACATTGAGCCGGGGCCACAGATCCTGGAACAGGCGGCTGATTTTATCCACATATTCCCGGGGACTCTGCTGCTCCTTGTCCGCGGCCTGAACAATCTTGTCTCCATGTTCATCCGTGCCGGTGAGAAAATAGGTGTCGTATCCGTCCATCTGCGTGAACCGGGTGGCCACATCCGCGGCAATGGTGGTATAGGCATGACCCAGATGGGGTTTGGCATTGACGTAATATATGGGGGTGGAAAAAAACTGTGCAGGTGTTTCCATGGCAGATCCTGTGTGGTTGCTGCCCTGCCGCATGAGGTCAGGGCGGGTTAATCGGTTGGAACGATGTCAGACAGTGCGGCTTCGATTTCCGTGCGGTCTTCCATTCTGACGGTGACCGTCTGTTTGAGAATGTTCTGGCGGATGACTTTTCCTTTGCCCATGGTCAAGGTCAGGGTTTTTCCCATCCGGGGCATGGTTTTTTTCAGATGCTGGTAGGTCTGGTTTTCAAATGTCAGACAGCACATGAGCCGGCCGCACACCCCGGATATTTTGGTGGGGTTCAGGGACAATCCCTGTTCTTTGGCCATTTTGATGGAAATGGGTTCAAAATTGTGCATGAACGAGGAACAGCAGAATTCCCGCCCGCATTTCCCGATCCCCCCGCAGTGCTTGGACAGGTTCCGGATTCCCACCTGGCGCATCTCGATACGCAGCGAGTATTCCTTGACCAGCAGTTTGATCAGCTGCCGGAAATCCACCCGGCCGTCCGCAGTGTAGAAAAAAGTGAGCTTGTTTCTGTCAAACGTGCTTTCGACAGAGAACAGGTTCATCTGCAGGTCGAGTTCTTTGATGCACTGATGACAGAATGCGTGGGCTTCGGTTTCCAGGGCCATGAGTTCCTGGCGCCGGACAAAATCATTCCGGGTGGCGACGCGGATGACCTGTTTGAGGGGTCTGTTCCCGGCATCGGTTTTTTCGGGGGGTTTTACCACCGTACCGAATCCCAGTCCCTGTTCGGTCTCGACAATCACCCGGTCATCCATTTCAAGGACAAGGTCCTGGCTGTCAAAATCATAAATTTTGCCGGCGGGTTTGAAACGAACGCCTGTCACTCGGGTCATGGGGGTTTTCCTTTATATGTGTATCAGTTTCAAAAAGAAACGGTCCAGGGTCATGCGGATGGCGCTGTTGGATGCCAGCCGTTTTTCAGTTTCATGCAGCTCGTCCATCCAGAAAAGAGCGTCTTTGTCACGGATGTCCGAAGCCAGTTTTTGGAATCGGTCTGCGCAGTCACGGTTCAGGATTTTTTCCGGCGCATGCCGGCAAATGCACAAATCCCTGAAAAACGTTCTCATGACGGCCAGGCCGGGCATCACCCGGTCCGGGTCCTGACATAAAAATCCGGACAGGCCCAGCGCGGTGTGTATTTTTCGGGATGCGGATCCGGAAATCAGGTAACACAGCTGCTGGATCAGCCAGGGCCGGGTGGTGTGCCAGTCTATGTCTGAGGTTTTGCCGGTTTTGGGGTCTTTTGACAAATTGCCATCTGCCGGATGGACCAGAGTTGCCGCCAGGTTCTGGTCCGTGCCGGCGGTGGCGGCGGCAATGCCGGCCCATTGTCCTTCAATGGGGTATTGTTCGCACAGATGGGCTGCCAGTGCCGGTCCGGACAGAGGGGGGAACCGCAATGACCGGCACCGGGAGAGGATGGTGGGCAGCAGTGCGGACCGGTCCCGGGCCATGAGAATGAAAAAAGTGTCTTCAGGGGGCTCTTCCAGCTCCTTGAGCAACCCGTTCTGGGCCTGGTTGTTCATCAGATCGGCATCCGTGATCAGCACCATGCGGTAGGCTGCTTCATGGGGCCGGGCCCCTGTTTGTGCGATGATCTGCCGGATCTGGGAGATGGTGATGGCTTTCCGGGGATCCGCCGGTGTCACAACAATCATGTCCGGGTGCTGGCTGGCATCGATTTTTTTGCAGGACCGGCAGATATTGCAGGAAGATCCGTTTCTTGCCGTACAGTTGACGGCTTTGGCAAACCGGAAGGCCGCCTGTTGCCTGCCTGAACCGGGATTGCCCGCAAACAGAAGTGCATTGGGGATGTTCCGGGTCTCGATGATCCGGCCGAGCTCTGACAGGGCCGTGGAAAAATCGTTGTTATGAACGGACATAAGATTTCTGACGCATGCGGCTAATAATCCACCCGTTCCTTGAGTTCCTTGCCGCATTTGAAAAACGGGAGTCGTTTGGGGGGAATCTCGACTTTGTCACCGGTTTTGGGATTCCGGCCCATATAGCTTTTGTATTCTTTGATATGAAAACTGCAAAATCCCCTGATTTCAACCCGTTCTCCTTTGATAAACGCATCGGAGAGCGCGTCGAAAAATATTTTCACCACTTCCGCTGCATCGGTTTTGGTCAGTGTGGTCCGGTCCTTTAACGCGGAAATCAATTCAAGCTTGTTCATACGTCCTCTGTAATGGTTATGAAGTGTAACATCTGTTGTTGAATATGTAAAAAAAATCAAAAAGTCAAGGAGTTATGACAGGTGTTCCGGTATTTTTTCCACTTTGTTTTCATCGATTTCCACGCCGGCATACTGGCCTAACAATGGAATTTTTATAATGATTCTGGATTTGCCCCGGTACTGGATAAATTCACCTTTTGCCCCGGCCATGGGACCTTCCATCACCATGACCGGATCACCCTGGGTCAGCCGGGAACAGGCCCCGGTGACAACATCGCATTCAGATGCCGTTAACAGCTGGAGAGAATGGATCTGGGTTTCCGGCACCGGGATGGGACCCTGGTGGTTTCCCAGAAACCGGACCGCGCCCAGGGTTTTCAGGGCAACGAGTTGACAGGCGGGGTCGGTGCGTGATTTGACAAACAGGTACCCGGGAAACAACGGGACTTCGATGATTGTTTTCCGGTCTTTGCGGCGGGTCAGTTTCTTGATTTTGGGTAAAAACGCGTCCAGTTTCTTCTGGGCGATCTGATCATAGACCACCTGTTCGAAATTGCTCCGTGTCAACAGAGCAAACCAGTGAAATGCATGAGTCATTGTAAACCGAATTCTCCAATTCCTTTCAAATGGATCATAAAAGCGATGCGCGTATCCGTATCCGATTTCTGAAGCCCCAGATCCATTGCCCAGCAGGCACTGTTCAAGCGGACCCCTGTGCGGGTTTCAATGGTCGTGTCACGGTCCAGATCTTTTTCAAAAGAATGATATGCCGCCACTGACCGGGTAACCCGGAAATCGATGCGGGTGTACCAGGATTCCCGGGTATCCTGGGTATACCGGTATGCCGTGGTGAGCGAATCTCCCCGGGGAGTGGTCACCGTGGTGTTCAGGTTCAGGGTGCTGAAATGACGGGTATAGGGAGACCAGGCCAGTTCGGTGTTCAGGGACAGAAAAGAAAACGGATACATCCGGGCATCCATGCGAATGTCCGACCAGGGCCGGTTCTGTGCCGCTGCACCGTCCCGTTCATCTTTAATGCTGTAGTCCTGATATAATTTGATCCACCCCAGTTCCCGGTAATTATTCCGGATGACGTCATCCGATCCAGTGACTGATTTTCTGGCAATGAACCGGTTGGTGAGTGACCATGTGAGTTTGTTGACTTCTTCGATATCATCCAGAGAATCGAAATATGGAAGGTCCTCCTGATCCTCGTGGGGCTGAAAATGATAACGGATTCCCGGAGTTATCTGGTGCATAATTTTATCGGAAAACCCGGTATTGGCCGTGAAAACCCGGCTCAGACGGGTGGACAGGTCCCCGCCGAGTTCATAGAGCCCCCGGAATCGGAACGGATCATCTTCTCCGTTGATGTCGGTGTAACTGTCTGTATGATAGGCAGTGCCCCGCAGCCCTATGAAGGGTTCAAAAGAAAACGCCCTGGCTAGTCGGGTGGGATAAAAAAAACGATGATTCATATCCATCCGCTGGCCGGAGACTTTGGCGTTTTTTCTTTGCTTGAAGGCGGTATCGATGGTGTCCTGACGAAAAAAAGACCGGAATTCCGAATCCAGTTTGTAATAGATGCCTGTCGTGCCGATATCCAGACGGGAACTGTCGAATTCAACGCTGGGAAGCGTCTGAAGGGTCGTATCGTCCATGTCGGTACGCCGGGCCGTGACATTGTCGTACCACAGCGTCTGGAAGTTCAATGCAAAATTGTTCCAGGTTCTGTAGAGGGTCAAGCTGTTTTTTCGAACGGTGTCATCATATTCATCCAGGTCCCGGCCGAAGTCATCATCAAATATCCGGTTGCTGGCGTGGTAACCAGAGGGGCCATCTCGAAATTCCAGCAGAAAATCCGGATCCGACACCACGTCCACATCCAGCCGGGCGGAAAATCCGTGGGCCAATGTCTGGTCGCTTTTTGCCCGCAGCCAGTACCGATCCGTATGGGTGCGCTGCGGGGTGCTTTCGAACCGATAGTCCCGGGTGGCGGATGTGCCGTCATCGATTTTGTCATCCGACAGAAAATTCACCTGCCAGATGCCTTTGGAGCCCTCATCTGTCACATACCGGTATTCCGCCCCCAGTTTGACCCCCCGGTCCGACAGATATCCGGTGTAAAACGTGGCATCCCTGTCAGGAGAGATGGCCCAGAAAAACGGCTGTTCATAGACAAATCCCAGGCGGTCGGATGTGGAAATTTCCGGCATGAGCAGTCCGGACTGGCGCCGGGTTTTGACCGGAAATGCCAGAAACGGCGAATACAGGGCCGGCATGTTTTTTGCCCAGAAAACCGTGTCTTTGGCAAACCCGTATCCCTCGATGGTGACCTTGATATTCTTGCCCGTGATTTTCCAGTCCGGGGTATCCCCGTCACACGAGGTGATGGATCCTTTTTCGGCATCATAGGTGAATTTTCCGGTTTTGCGGATCTGTTCCCCGTGAAAATACAGATGGTTCTCCTGGATAAAAACCGTGCCTTTGTCGATCAGTCCGGTTTCGGTGGCAAGGTTCACCTGCATGGCATTGCCGGAGATCACGTCCCCGCCGGAGATCATTCTTACATTTCCTCTGGCCACCACTTCTTTGGTGGTGTTGGAAAATTCCACATAATCCGCTTCCAGCCGGGTTTTTCCGCCGGTGATCACCACCTGTGTCTGTGCGGTATACACATCGGTGTGCCGGTCATACGCAACCGTGTCGGCGGACAGGTTCCAGGCAACCGCTTCCGGGTCTTCCATCGGGCTTTCAGCCGATACACTGCCGGCCAAGAGCACCAGACAACAGCACAAAATTCGGATCACAGGTAAAACAAGACCTCGCACCGGTTCAGACCTTTGTCGATTTTCAAACTGGAATACACTGCCCATGAAACACCCGGTAACCAATTGCGCTGCGGTTAAAATTACTGTATAAAGCCATCTTATGTTGTAAAAGTCAAGCCGGAATCCGGTTGCGGTTTGGAAAGGACCCCCATGACAGTTTCAATTTTAGATGCCGTCGGCAACACCCCGGTGGTGGAAATTCAGCGGATGAATCCGAATCCGGGTGTGCGGATGTTTGCCAAACTCGAGTACATGAACCCGGGCGGGTCCATCAAGGACCGGGCCGCTTTGTACATGATTCAGGCAGGGGAAGCATCCGGCCGGCTCACAAAAGACAAAACCGTGATCGAAGCCACTTCGGGCAACACCGGCATCGGTCTGGCCATGGTCTGCGCCGTCAAAGGATACCGGCTGGCCCTGACCATGGCGGAGAACGCCAGTGAAGAGCGCAAGCGGATTCTCAAAGCCCGGGGGGCCAAAATCATTCTGACGCCCCGGCACTTAGGATCGGACGGTGCCATCGAGGAAGCCTATCGCCTGGCCCGGGAGAATCCGGAAAAATATTTCATTACCGACCAGTACAACAATCCGGCCAACTGGCAGGCCCACTACCACACCACCGGCCCGGAAATCATGGCCGGGGTTCCGGAAAAACCGGCCAGTGTGGTGGCGACCGTGGGCACATCCGGCACGTTGATGGGCCTGTCCCGGTATTTCAGGGAGCACAGTCCCGGCACCCGCATTGTGTGTGCGGAACCGTTTCTGGGCCACGGCATCCAGGGGCTCAAGAACATGAAGGAATCCTATACCCCTGAAATTTATGATAAAACAAAGCTGGATCAGATTCTGAACATCGATGATGCCCTTGCCTTTGACACGGCCCGGCAACTGGCGGTCAAAGAAGGGCTGTTTGTGGGCATGAGTTCCGGTGCAGCCATGGCCGCGGCCATCCAGGAGGCGCAAACCCTTGAAAAAGGGGTATTGGTGGTGATTTTTCCGGATTCCGGGGAGCGGTATCTGTCCACGTCCCTTTTTTCGGTACAGCAGAAAGTACGCCTGCATCTGTTCGATACCCGAAGCGGGAAAAAACAGCCGTTCAAATCGGTGAAACCGGATACCGTCTCCATTTACACCTGCGGTCCCACTGTGTATCAGCGCCTGAATCCCGGCAGTTTCAGGCGGTATGTGTTCACCGACCTGCTGGTGCGGTATTTTGCGTTTCACAACATCGATGTCAACCATGTGATCAATATCACGGATTACGATGACCGCACCATTGACGGGGCTGTCCGGGCCGGCCAGGACCTGGAGGCGTTTACGCGCCCGTATATCCAGGTGTTTCATCAGGACCTGCAGCGGTTGAAAATCCGGCCGGCCCAGGCGTTTCCCCGGGTGTCGGCACATTTTGCCGACATGGCGGATCTGACCCGGAAGCTGCTGGACAAAGGATATGCTTATGAAAAACTGCATTCCGTGTATTTTGATATCTCAAAAGTGGCGGAATACGGACATCTGTCCAAGATGGATATCCAGAAAATCCGGGTGGGCGCCACCGTGGACCTGGATGAATATGAAAAACTCAATCCCCGGGATTTCACCCTGTTCAAGCGGGTCCGGTTGTCGGAGCTGCGCCGGGGCATCGGTGTGAAAACCGAATGGGGACAGGTCCGGCCGTCGCTGCACCTGCAATGTGCCACCTTGTCCATGCTGTTTCTAGGGGTGCCTTTTGACATGCATACCGGCAGCCGGGAACTGGTGTTTCCCCATCATGAAAATGAACGGGCCATTGCCCGGGCCGTTAAAGACCGGGAACTGGCCAATGTGTGGCTGCATTGTGATCCCGTGCAGTATGACGGATCTTTGGGCGCGGCATCCATCCATGACCTGACCCTGGATACGCTGGCGGAACAAGGATGGGATGACGGAACCATCCGGTTCTGGCTGTTGTCCGGGCATTACCGCCGGGGCCTGATGCTGTCTGAACAGTCCCTGGCCGATGCCCGGGCCACCCGGAACCGCATCAACCGGTGTATTGCTTTACTGGAGCGGATCCGGTCCGACGGGGTCGCTGCGGCGGAGTCGCCCCGTGGGGAGATCGATCAGCTGATGTATGATATCCGCCAGGGCATTTTGACGGCCCTGGCCGATGATTTGAAAGTTTCCGGAGCCCTGGCCGCCCTGCTGGGCGGAATCAAAACAATCAACACCCGGATCAGTCAGCACAAAATTGATGGCCGGGACGCGGACCGCATCCTGACCGGATTGCAGGAAATGGACCGGATTTTTCAGGTGTGTGAATTCAATCAGGAACCCATCTGTTCGGAGCCGGTGAAAGACCTGCTCCGGCAACGGCGGGCGGCCCGGGAAAAAAAAGACTGGGCCACGGCGGATCAACTCAGGGATCAGCTGGTTGCCATGGGGATTTCCGTTCATGACCAGAAAGTGGAGGTAAACTGATGGCGGTGTTGTTTTTCCCTTTTTCCCATGTCAATGAAACCCAGCGGACTACGCTGACCGCTTTTTTCCCGCAGTTTGTGTTTCTGCCGCTGGCCCCGGATCTGAACCAGGATCCGCAGATGGTGCCGCTGGTGAAAAACCGGACCGCGGTTCCGGTGTTTTCTTCAGACACCCGCCTGGCTCAAGTGTCGTCACAGGTCTCTGCCTGGATGAACTGGGCGTCGCTGCACCAGGGAAATGAACAGAATCTGAAAACCCTGATCCGGGAAAATCCCTATACGACGGATCATCCGGGACCGGCCGCCATCGGGTCGGAGCTGCGGGCCCGAATGGCCGGGACACCGGAAAATGGCCGGGAAAATTTGAAACTGGCGGATCCGCTGCTGTTTTCACTCATCGCCAAACGCACGGATGCCGGAAACGAAGCCACTGACCAGGCCATGGCCGGGCTGGAAAAAAAGCGGGCGTGTCTGTTCTCTGAACTGCGGGGGGATCCGGATCGGTTGGCACCCAAACACAATACCTTTCCGGGGCCGGATCCGGGAGCGGTCATGACCCGGGAACGGATCCGGGCCTGGGCCGCCTGCGCCCGGGAAGCCGGGCTGTTTTCCGAACCCGCTTTCCGGATATTTGTGACCACCAGTGGTGCCGTGTTTGACCGGGTTGCGGCAAATGGAAACCGGGTTATATATGCCCTTGACATTGATGCCATAAAGGTGCATGAAGGTGGATGTGTCCATCAGCCGGACTGGCACAGGCGGGTATCGACCCTGCTGGATTCCCTGGCCGCCGGACCGGTGGACGGGATACAGGCCCGGAACACCCTGGCCGCCATGGATGATTCCTGCGCCCTGACCGGCCGCATTCAGGCCCGGATGGTGGAAGGCCCGGACCTGGAAAGAAAGCTGAATCTGCCCGGCACCCGGTTGCTGATATGCCGGGTGACATTAAAACCATAAAAAGCTTGATTTTAGGAAAGGACATGTTATAAAAGCGTTTTTTAAATCAGTTACAAGAAAAATTGATGGTGAAAAATGGTTTGATAATTGCAGATGCAATGTTTTTAATTTAATTTTAGGAGGCTGTAAAAATGGCTTTTAATCCGATTGTCGATGAATCCAAATGCGTTGGTTGTGAAGAATGTGTAGACGTATGCCCGGTGGAAGTGTTTGAAATGCAGAATGAAAAATCCGTGCCGGTCAATGCGGAAGAATGCATGGGCTGCGAAAGCTGTGTGGAAGTCTGTGAAGAAGACGCCATCGTAGTAGAGGAAGATTAGTCCACAGATTCGATCACCCCTGTGTCAACACAAGGGTTGTATGGATGCCGGATGTGCCTGTGAATGTGTTTCAAGGCATATCCGGCATTTTTTTTCAGGGAATGCGTCAGAATCTCAGTGACAGGCAGCTGAGCCCTCCGTCCAGCTTCTGAAATTCAGACACATCCACAGCCAGGGTGTCATGGCCATGGGATTCAATCAGGGATCGGGTTTTTTCAAATCCGGCCGGAACCAGCACCCGGTCATTGATCCACACGCTGTTGGCGGCATACGCTTCGGAATCATCCACCGGAAGAATCGTGAAATCAGAAAATTCCGGTTGGGAGATAAACTCCCCCCAGGCCAGCAGACAATTGTTTTCCAGATACGACACCCCGGTTTTCAAATGAAGCACCGAGGTCAGTGCAATGGCGGACACGGTGTATCCATAAGGAGCCAGAAGCTGTTCCAGCTGTTGAATCCCGGCGGTATTGGTCCGGCCGGACAGCCCCACATAAAAATGCTTGTCAACCTGCATCACATCTCCGGCGTCCAGGGTGCCCGGTGAGGTGATTTCCATGACAGGGCGGTCGAAGTGCTGCATGGCCCGGGTCACGGCCCGGGTTTCCCCCTGCCGGGACGGGTGTCCGGGACGGGTGATCACCACGCATTTTTTGGTGACCAGGCAGGTGTCTTCGATAAATGTGGAATCCGGAAACGCGTCATCGGGTTCCAGCACTGTCACGGACAGACCGCAGCGTGTCAATGCGTCAATGTAGTGCGCATGCTGCCGGCATGCACGCGCAAAATCCGGTGTGCCCAGGTCGGTGTGGCGGATGCCGTGGACCAGGTTCGGGCAGGGGGATTTGACCATGGCAGAGGTGAACATGTGTGAATCTCCTTTTATGCGGAAGTCTGAGCCGGCCGGGTGGTCAGATAGACACCGGACAGAACCAGGATCGCACCCACGGCCAGGGCCGGGGTCACGGGTTCGTTTAAAATGATAAATGACAGCACCACGGCGCTGACAGGAACAAAATTGATAAAAACCCCGGCCCGGGTGGGGCCGATTTTCTGAATGCCTTGATAATACCAGAAAAATCCCAGCACCGTGCCGAAAAAACCCAGGTAGAAAAAACCGGCCCAGTGCTGCAGGGTATACCCGGGCAGGGCCTGGAACAGTCCGTCATACACGGCCGGAAAAAACAGCATCACCGTCCC
This sequence comes from Desulfotignum sp., assembly GCA_011389555.1. Classification (GTDB taxonomy): domain Bacteria; phylum Desulfobacterota; class Desulfobacteria; order Desulfobacterales; family Desulfobacteraceae; genus Desulfotignum. The sequence goes on from JAABUD010000069.1 coordinate 55,150, forward strand.
GGCCACAGAGGAGTAACAGACAGCGGCCACCGGTGACAGGGCCGTCATCATGGGTTTGGCCAGTAGGGAATAGGAGACCCACGACACCACACATCCTAAAATGGCCAGCTCGCCGGCACCGATGCCGGTCTGGAACAAAATCCACGGATGTCCGTTGGAAATAATGGTCATGGCCCCGCTCACCGACAGAACCAGCCCGAGAATTTTGCCCGGTGTCAGCGATTCTTTGAACAAAAGGGCTGAAAACACACTGATGAAGATCGGGTTGGTGGCGATGATCAAAGAGGCCCGGTTGGCGTTGATATAGTTCAGCCCGGTGAAGAAAAACAGGTTATAGGCAAAAATTCCGGTCAGGCCGGACAGCACAATCCAGATGATGTGAGATGCCTGGATTCGGGGCAGTCGGCCTTCCATGCGCCGGGTCAGCAGCAGCAGGAAAATCGATGCAATGGTAAACCGCAGAAAAGCGGCACATGAAGGGGAGACCTGTCCAGCCAGCTGTTTGCCGGCAATAAAGGTCCCGCCCCAGAAAAAAGCGGTTAAAAACAGTTTGACAAAGGTCACTGATTATCCTTTATTGATCGGGTATTAAAATTAAATTGTGTAGTTGTACAGCCTTCCGGCGAAAAGTCAACCCT
>JAABUD010000059.1 GCA_011389555.1 Desulfotignum sp.
ACCGCCCAAAAACCGGTTTCCAGAACCTTTGCGGGCCGGCTTGCCGACCTTGAAGACGGTTGCCGGCATCTGGGGGGAACGCCGAGTGACCTGGGGATCTCCTGTGATCTGTCTTATATGTTCGAGGCGCTGCCCAGGGTGCGGATCTACCTGATTTTCAATGATGCGGACGAGGACTTTCCTGCGGACTGCTCTTTGCTGTTTGAAAAACAGGCCGCCCGATACCTTGACATGGAATGCCTGGCCATGATCGGCATGGTCCTGGCGGAACGGCTGGCCCTTACTCGTTTGTCATAGTCTGGTACAACACATAATATTTATTGATATTGCTCACATAACGGACGGTCTCCTGGCCGATCATTCGCAAGGCCGCCAGTTCAACATTACGGAACCAGCGGTTGTTGTCAAGCCCCATTTCCCGGGCCATTTTGCGGACGCTGCTGATCTTGGCCGGTCCGGCATTATAAGCGGCCAGGGCAAAACGAATCTGATCCCGCTGGCGGATATCCTCAGAGGAATAATAGCGGTCGATCAGAAAACGAAGATACTTGACCCCGGCGTGGACGTTGTTTTCGAGTTTTCTCACATTGGGGATGCCGACATTTGGATCTTTGGCAGTGGAGGGCAAAATCTGCATGATGCCCACGGCGCCGGCGTTACTTGTTTTGCTGTTGTCAAACCCGGATTCCTGAAAAGCCATCGCCAGAATAAGAAGCCAGTCAAAATCATATTGGTCTGCGTACTTCTGGATCACATCTTTGTATTGTTTGACCTTGTTCCATTCCTCGAGTTCGATGGGGTTTTTCAGTTTGGCGGCATTTTTGTAATAGCGATTGAAATAGATATTGCCCAGCAGGGTCCCTTTTTTGTGATTTTGTAAATAGCTGTTCAGGCTTTGCTTCAATTTCGGATTGTTTTTGCGCACCATCCAGGCGATATCCGCATCTTTGTGCAGGACCAGATCCTCTCGGACACGGATGTCGGGAAGGACACTGAACCAGGCCCGGGCAATATGGCTGTCGGCCACGGTTATCTTGAGTGCCCCGCTGTTGACCATTTCCAGTATCGTTTCGGTTTCCATGCTTTCACGTAAGGCCTGGATTTTCACCGGCGGCCTCTTTTTTTTTCTCAACCGGGTATTGAGTTTTTCCAGGCTATGATAATAGCTGCTGCTCCGGCGGACATAGACCTTTTTTCCGCTCAAGCCACGGACATCCATCAGCCCTTGAACGGACGAATGGGTGACAACCACCTCATCGATGCCGGTCAGATACGGCGTGGTAAAGTTTACTTTTTTGCTGCGTTCAAAAGTTATGGTCAAGCCCGCCGCCGCAATGTCACCATATCCTTTTCTAAGGCCGGGAATCAATTCATTCCGGGCCACGGGAAAAAATTCAAAGACCATCTTCAGGTCACGATTGCCCATTTTATGGTTCAGAAATTCCTGATACCCTTTGAGCAATTCGTATTCATAGCCGACCAGATGCCCATCCGCCATGAAAAAGTTGGTTCGGTTTATCGTGGTTAAAACCCGGATATACCGTCGTTCGACAAGTTCGGGCAGATCATCCGTATACGTGGTGGTGGTGTGGGTATTCAGCGGAAGGACCTGGGCAGTGTTGTCTTCAGTGGTGTTCTGGGAACAGGCTGTTTCGATCGTATTTATGGGGCTGTACAACCAGGCCATACAGAAAAGAAGCCATGTCAGTCGTTTGGCCGTCACATTTTTTCGAATTCTCTTTTTTTGGGTAATCATATCAATTTTGTAGCAAATTGCCACACAGACGTCAATCTGTAAGCGGAATGGCAAAGATCACGTGTTGAAATCTTACGACTTCGGGTCGAGTTTTGGCCGTTTCTTTCAACCGCGGCCCCACTGTCTGTAATGGTGCTTTTTGTCTCAATGCACAATCCCGGAAAAAGAAAATTATGAAAAAGGGTTGACTTATATTTCAAAACCTGTATGATTCAAAAATGTTTCATTCTTTTCGGTGGTTATCAAGATCCAATCTCTGATGTATCCCTACAAAGTACGAAGCAATTTTTTATTTTTATTTTATTTTTTTAGGAGAAAGCCAACATGGCCAACGGTACAGTAAAATGGTTTAACGACGCAAAAGGTTTTGGATTTATTGAACAGGAAAACGGTGAAAAAGATGTATTTGTGCATCACTCAGGCATCAATGCCATGGGTTTCAAATCCCTCAACGAAGGGGACAGTGTTTCCTTTGATATCACCGAAGGCCAGCGCGGACCTGCTGCGACAAATGTAACCGTGGTCTAATCACCGCGTTTATATAGTCTGACCAAAGCCCCTGGACGGTACGCCGTCCAGGGGCTTTTTTTATGCCCGGCCCGGGTCCGGCAGCCGACCGGCAGAATGGTCCGGCCGGCTGCCGGAGATATGACCGACCCGCGGAGTCCGGATTTTTCACTGCGCAGGAGATCATCCTCATTCAAACCGTTTCTAAAAAAAATTTACCCCTGATCCCAAAGATGGTATAACCCCGACAGCCAGGTAACCATTGAATCGGGTGCCGCCGTCTGATACCCGACCATCACACCCGGGAGCCACACCACCATGCCGGATACAAACAAACTGGAACGAATACAGCAGTTTCTCACTGACACCCGCTGGGTATCTTCCCCTTTTTCCGTGACATTTCTGGCGGCCGGGGAATACAACACCAACTACCGGGTGGAGTCCGAAGACGGCACGTGTGTGCTGCGCATCAACCAAGGCAGCCAGCTGGGACTGGGAGATGATCAGATCGCCTATGAATTCAAGGTGCTCACGGCCCTGGCAGATTCCGGGGTCACCCCGAAGCCCCTGGCCTGCCACCCCCGTCCGGACCCGCTGGGGGGCGGGGCTTTGCTCATGGAATTCATTCCGGGCAGGGCCCTGGATTACGGCCGGGACCTGGAAAAAGCTGCCCGCATCTTTGCCCGGATCCATACGGTGCCGGTGCCCGACGGCCTGATTGTCCAGGCCGACCCGGTGAGCGCCATTGCCGAAGAAAGCCATGGCCTGCTCCACCGGTTTGCCGACCACCCCCTGAAAAAAGAACAGGAACAGATCTTGTCCTATCATGACACTGTCCAGGCTATGGCGGCGAAAACCCGGCCTTTGTTTGAAGCAGAACCCTTATGCCTGGTGAACACGGAAGTGAACTCCGGCAATTTTCTCATCAGCCCGGACCGGCCCTGCCTGGTGGACTGGGAAAAGGCCGTGGTCTCCTGCCGGTACCAGGACCTGGGCCATTTCATGGTGCCCACCACCACGTTGTGGAAAACCGACGTCGTGTTGTCCCTGAAAGACCGGCACACCTTTTTGCAGACCTATCACCAGCAGGCCTGCCCGGACATGCCGTTTGCCGACCTTGCGGAAAAAACAAGGGTCATGGAACAGACCATCCTGCTGCGGGCCCTGTCCTGGTGCTTCATGGCCTGGTATGAATACACACAGACCAACCGGCCCATCCAAAACCCGGACACCTTTGCCAAAATTCAGCAGTATCTGTCGGATATTCCATGGATATTACACTGTGTGACATAGACAAATCCTATCGGAATCAGCCGGTTCTGGCCTCCATCGGCTTTGCCGTGGGCCCCAGGGAGCTGGTCTCCATTGTGGGACCGTCCGGGGCGGGCAAGACCACCCTGCTCAACATCATCGCCGGGCTGGAGATCCCGGACAAAGGAGAGGTGGTCTTTTCCAGACCCGTGAACAAACACCATCCCGTGATCATCGTGTTCCAGGACTATGTCCTGTTTCCCGCCATGACCGTGAGAGCGAATATCGGGTTCGGGCTCAAGGCCCGGCACCTGAAAACACAGCAGGTCACAAAACAGGTGGACCAGATGCTGGACTATTTTCAGCTGACCCCCCAGGCGGACCAGTATCCGGCCCAGCTGTCCGCCGGTCAGAAACAGCGGGTGGCCATTGCCAGGGCCATGATCGTGAACCCGGCCGTGCTGTTGCTGGATGAACCGTTTGCCAATCTGGACCGGAACCTGAAAATGGAAACCGCCCGGTTCATCCGCACCACCCAGCAGGCGTTCGGCATTCCCACCATCAGCGTCACCCATGACCTGGAAGAGGCGTTTGCCATGTCCGACCGCATCGGGGTGCTGTTGGACAGTCGGCTCCAGCAGTTCGACACCCCCAGACAGGTGTACTTCCACTCGGCCACACCGGCGGTGGCCCGGTTTCTGGGTCCGGTGAACGAGATCCCGCCATCGATGTTTTCTTTGTTCCGGGTGGATGACGCCGTAGCCGGCCCGCTGAACGGCAGGCCTCTTCCGGCCCGGCCGGAAAACCTGGTCATCACGGCGGATGCGGATGGGTTGGGCCGCATCACAGACAAAACCTTTGCCGGCCACTACACTGTGTATGAGGTAACTGTCGGCCCCATCGCCTGCACCATCTACAGCCAGAACGACCGGTTTGACAAAGACCAGCCGGTGTCTTTGCGGTACCGGCCGTTTTAACGTGTACGTTTTACCCCGGTTTTCCGACGGACCGGTCATACGTTTACCCTGAAAGGAGATTTTATGACTCTGCGATTGAACCTCATCTTTTTGCTGGTGATCCTGCTGCTGCCGTTTTTTCATCCGTTTTCCCTGCCGGCCCGGGCATCCGGCGACACCCTGCAAGACACCCCGTTCGAACAGCTCCGGAAACAGGCCCGGGGCACCCGGGTCCAGTGGTACATGTTCGGCGGATGGACCCATGTCAACACCTGGGTGGACACATTTGTGGCCAAACAGATGAAGCAGCGGTATGACATTGAAGTGAAACGGGTGCCCATGGATGCCGGGGTGTTTGTCAACAAGCTGCTCAACGAAAAAGCGGCCGGAAAAAAAACCGGCACCATCGATTTGTTATGGATCAACGGGGAAAACTTTAAAAACGCGAAGGAAGCCGGCCTGCTGTATGGTCCGTTTGCCGGCCGCCTGCCCAATGTGCGGCAGTATGTGGACCCGGACAGCATCGCCCATGATTTCGGATTTCCCGTGAAAGGATATGAAGCCCCTTTGGGCCGGGCCCAGTTCGTGCTGGAGTATGACACGGACCGGATGGACACTTTGCCGGACACGGTGGCGGCGCTCAAAGAGTGGATCATGGCCCATCCCGGACAGTTTACCTATCCCCAGCCGCCGGATTTCACCGGGTCTGCCTTTATCCGCCACATCCTTTATGCGGTCACCGGCGGGTATGAACAATACCTGGCCGGGTGGGACCCGGACCTGTATGAGAAAAATGTCCCCCTGCTGTGGAACTGGCTCAACGAGATCCAGCCGTTTTTATGGCAGAAAGGTCGAACCTACCCCAGGGACAGCGCGTTTCTGGATACCCTGTTTGCCAGGGGAGAAGTGGCGTTCGGCATGTCCTATCATCCGCCCCATGCCCAGAACATGATCATCGAAGGCAGCTATCCGGACACGGTCAGAACCGTTGCCCTGAAAGACGGCTCCATTTTCAACACCCATTTCACGGCCATCCCTTTCAATGCCCCCAACAAGGCCGGCGCCATGGTGCTGGCGGATTTTCTGGTGTCCGTGGATGCCCAG
>JAABUD010000060.1 GCA_011389555.1 Desulfotignum sp.
AGGCAGCAGGCCATTGACCGGTTTGAACAATCCTATCTCACGGTCCTGCTGGGACAGGTCCAGGGCCGCATTGACAAGGCGGCTGCCAGGGCCGGGATCACCCCCAGACAGCTCAACCGGCTTTTAAAACGCCACCACTTGAATAAAAATGACTTTAAGCCCAAAAAAGACCTGTGATGTCTGAAAGCCGGCCTGAACCGGTCTGTTTCAGGACCTCACATGTCAGATTTCATCTCCGGACGGCGCATCCCTGCCGGACATTTTTTGTTGGGCTTTTTTTACGGCAGGGATGCTGGTTTTACAAACATTATCCGGCAAACCCTGCATCCGGCATTTCCATTATTGCAGGGATATTGCCCTGGAGGGCCTCCATTTTTCCCAGGGTGGCAGGCAGGACCCAGGAAATAAAATATTGGGCGGTTTTCACCTGTCCCTGGTAAAAGGCGGCATCCTTCTTTTTGGCGGTTTCAATTTTGGGCTGTGCAACAACCGCCCGCCACAGTTCCAGCCAGGCCATGACCACATCACCTGTGATATCCAGAAACGGATGGGCCACAGCAAAGGCATCCAGCACTTTTTCAGACATGGCGGTCATGCCCATGTGCATGGCCACCTCGCCGAGCTTGTTGACAGCCTGCTCCAGCTTGACCGCCATATTTTTGAGTTCTTTCATCTCCTTGGCCTGCGCAATGGTCGCATTCATTTGTGTCAGCAGATCCATGAACGGTTTGCCTTTTTTCAACCCCAGTTTTCTTCCCAGCAGGTCCATGGCCTGGATCCCGTTGGTGCCTTCATAAATTGAGGTGATCTTGCAGTCTCTGAGCAGCTGTTCCTGGGGGTATTCCTGGATGAACCCATACCCCCCGAAAACCTGCACCCCCTGGGTGCAGACCTCAAAGGCCCGGTCCGTGATATAGCCTTTCACCACAGGAATGAGCAGTTCAATCAGTCCCTGGTATGTATCTTTGTGTGCATCATCTTCTGCTGTCAACACCTTGTCAAAACACAGGGCCGTATAATACATCAAAGCCCGCATCCCGTCCACCTGGGCTTTCATGTGCAGCAGCTGGCGTTTGACATCCGGATGGTTGATGATGGCCACAGGCGCTGCATTCTTGTCAAATATCCGGGTCAGGTCCACCCCCTGGATTCTCTGCCTGGCATAGTTGACAGCATTGATATAGGAAGCCGAAGCAAACCCGAATCCCTGGAGTCCCACGCCGAGCCGGGCCTCATTCATCATCACGAACATGGCTTTCATGCCTTTGTTCTCAGGCCCCAGAAGCTCGCCTGTGCAGTTGCCTTTTGAACCAAAAGCCAGGGAGGCGGTGGCATTGCCGTGGATCCCCATTTTTTCTTCCAGCCCGGTACAGATCACATCATTGGGTTCCCCGATGGATCCGTCTGCATTGATCCGGTATTTGGGCACCAGGAACAAGGAAATCCCTTTGGTACCTGCAGGGGCCCCTTCAATCCGCGCCAGCACCGGGTGGATAATATTTTCAGTGAGATCCTGGTCCCCGCCGGATATGAAAATTTTGCTGCCGGTAATGGAAAACGTCCCGTCTTCATTGCGTTTTGCCGTGGTGGTCAGATTGCCCACATCAGATCCTGCTTCCGGTTCTGTCAGGCACATGGTGCCGGCCCATTTGCCGGTATACAGATTTTTCAGGTATATACGTTTCTGTTCATCCGTACCGAACTCTTCCACCAGTTTGCCGGCCCCGTGGGTCAGGCCCGGATACATGAGAAAGGCGCAGTTGGCTCCGGTGAACAGTTCTCCTGCAGCCATGGACAGCACCCGGGGCATGCCCTGGCCACCGAATTGGGGATCATCACACATGGCCACCCATTCCCCTTCGCAGAACAGTTTATAAGCCCGATGAAAGGATGGCGGAATCGTCACCTTGCCGTTTTCCAGGGAACACCCTGTTTCATCACCTTCCTTGTTGGCGGGCAGCAGTTCTTTGACTGCCAGGTTTCTGGCCTCGGAAAGCACCATGTCCATGGTTTTTTTGTTAAATTCCTCAAACCGTTCATGGGATGCCAGGTCAGCTGCATTGAGCATCTCATGAAGTACAAATTCCTGGTCTCTTCTGTCTGCGATGGATTGTGCCATGGTATGTATTCTCCTTATAAAGTATTTATTTTTTTATGCCGGTTGTAAACATCTCAAAAATCATGGACAGCCGCCGGTCTGATGTGTCGGTGTCTTCTTCTCTGAACAGGCAGGACCAGGCTGCGGAATGCACGATATCGGCAAAAAGTTCCGCCATGTCCCGGGCAGGATAGGCCTTGAACACCTCTTTGCGGATGCCCTGGTCAAACACCTGTTCAAACAGCTGCACCATGCGCTCGTGGAGGCGGTTTACCCGCTCATTGAGCTGGGGCATGCCCACACTGTCGATATTGCTTCTCTCAGAGATATAGATTTTCACCACATCCTGGTTATCCCTGTAAAACCGGGCCTGGGCCTTGAGGGCGGCCAGAAGTCGATCTGTTACTGCCATCTCTTTTTTCTGGGCGATATCATACAAAATACGGCCCAGTTCATGCACCCGGTCGATCACCAGGTCATGGTACATCTCTTTTTTTCCGGGAAAATACTTGTAAATGGTGCCAAGGGGATACTGGGCTGCCTTGGAAATCTGGGCCATGGTGGTGTTGTGAAACCCGCCTTCGGCAAACATTTCCAGGGCCGCCGTCAGGATCTCCTGGCGCTTTCGGTTGTCATCCCGTTCTTTTCTGGTCAGCTGGGCCATGTCTCAAATTCTTTATTTCATTTTTAGAATTATTATTCTATAAACAGAATATTAATTTTTGTCAACGATTGTTTTTTTCCGCAAAATTATTAAAGGATCATTTGACAAAGCCACCGGATATCACACCGTGGCACCGACAGGCCGTAGCCACAAGGCATTTTCCGTGGTGCCGGGCGATCCCGTCAGCCAGGTCATACAAGTCCACCGGCGCATATCCCCCTACCCCCGGCCCGAGCTGGCGGCTTTGGATCACAAACGGAGGGGTTTTTTTAAAACCCAGATCAGCGATGAGCCGGAACATGTCTTTCTTCCTGGGTTCTCCGGTCTTTGTGCACCGGTCGTCCGGTTCACTGCAGTTTGGGGGACACAAAAAATCGGCATGGCTCACATAGATCTGGCTGGCTGTTCCCCGCATGGGGTTGGGGAGGTGACATGCGATCTCATCAGGCAGGGGCCAGGATAAAAGGCGGTCCCTTCCCAGTCTCCGTCTGCACCACTCCCAGGCTAAGTGTACGGGCACTGCCGGCACCACCCAGTCCGGTTCCCTGTCATGGGTCATCCGGGTGAAAAGAAAATCCACCCCTTCACCCGCAAAAATTCTGCATCCAAGAGATTGTGCCTTTTCCAGACACTGCCTGTCCAGATCCACCAGGGTTACTGCAAAGGATGAATGTTTCTGTCTGATGAGCCATTCAGCCGCCCTGAGCCCGAATCTGCCGCCCCCGATGATCCATACCTGTTTCATGTCCGGGTTATCCTACGGGTATCCTGTGTTTGTCAATAACACCCATGCCCTGCCTGGCACAAAAAAGTATGAAAGCTTTTAGCTGTTAGCCTTTAGCTGTTAGCTGAGTACTGACGGCTGACGGCTGACGACTTTCATAAAATATACAAACATTCTGGACCACTGTCCACTGTACCGAAATATTTGTACAAAAAGCAAACCGTTTTGAAATTGAATCTTTACACTTGCCAGGCGGATCGATTTTTGGTTAAATCCCCGGGAATTTAAAATGTAAAAATATGCAAAAAGGAAACTGTTATGTCCAAGTCCGTTGGAATTGATTTGGGTACCACCAATTCAGCCATTGGCATCAAAAAAATACAGGTAGAGATCATTCCCAACAAGGAAAATGAAATGATAACCCCTTCCTGTGTGGCCCTCCGGCAGAAAAAAATATTGCTCGGCCTTTCCGGGAAAACCGAATTTATTGTGGGAAAACATGCATTGGAATGGTTAAAACAGGACCCGGCCAATACAGTCACCGCTGTCAAGCGATTGATGGGCCGGAGCTTTGACAATCTTGAAGTGCAGAAACTCGTATCAGATCCCCGTCAGATGACCACCATCGGCCGTCAGACCCGGGGGACCGAAAACAGTCTGGTGCTGGTGTTGAATAAAAAAGAATACACCCCGGAAGCGATCTCTTCTGAAATTTTCAAAAAACTGTGTACCGATGCCCGGGCTCATCTACAAGATAAAGTGGAATTCGCGGTGATCACGGTACCGGCGTATTTCAATGACAAACAAAAACATGCCACCCGGACGGCGGCGGCCCTGGCCGGCATCAAGGTACAGCGGCTGCTTCCGGAACCCACGGCAGCCGCCATCTCCTTCGGAGTGGATCAGGTCAATGATGCAGACGTGAACACGGTCCTGGTGTTCGACTTCGGCGGCGGGACCTTTGACCTGTCCGTTCTGACCATCAGCGGGGGCCAGTTCATCGAGCAGGGCAAAGGCGGCAACATGTGGCTGGGCGGGGAAGATATCGACCGGAAACTGATGGATCATTTATTGGAGATCACGGCCCGGGAAAATGATATCGAAAATATCCAAACATTGATCGATCAGCAGACAGACCGCGTTAAGAACCAGTTTCTGGGAGAGTTGAAGGGTCAGGTCGAACAGGCCAAAATCCGGTTGAGCCAGGACCAGGAAGCATATATTGAAATTCTGGGCCTGCTCAAGGATGAAGACGGTGATCTGCTGGACGTGGATGTGACCCTGACCCGGGACCGGTTTGAAACCCTCATCCGTCCGGTGGTGGACACGGCCATGGATTTGACCCGCGGGCTGCTGACCGACATCCATATCCCTGCGGACCTGATCGACCGGGTGCTGCTGGTGGGGGGCAGCTCCCGCATCCCCTGTATCATTGCCGCTGTCCAGCAGATGTTCGGGACAAAAAAAGTGCTGGTGCATGACCGCCCCATGCTGGCCATTGCAGAGGGTGCGGCGATTTTGAGCCACCGGCTGTCGGAAACTTATGAATGCGCCGGATGCGGGAAATCGGTATCACAGACCGAGACCACATGCCCGCATTGCGGGTTTGACCTGGAAAAACACACCATTGACCAGGGAGTCCTGGACATTGTTCATTCCACGGCCCATGACTATTATGTGGTGCTGGAAAACGGCGACAAATATCTGTTTATCGAAAAAAACACCCCGCTGCCCTGTGAGCAGACCGAGGTGTTCAAGCTGGTCCAGGAAGATCAGCAGCTGGTTCACATGAAATTTTTCAACCGGGTCAACGAGATCGAGGAATCCATCGGAGACCTGTGGCTGGGTATCGATATGGAAACTTTGAAAAAGCATTGGGACAATCTGGGGGATTCAGATGAAACCACTGTACTCAGCATTGAGATCACACTGAAAATCGATGAAAACAACCTGGTATCGGTTGACGCGGCACTCAGGGAGTTTCCGGATGTCCACCTGAGCCAGACTCTGTCCCGGGGCCGGGCCGATGAGACCCTGTTCCGGGAAGTGGAAACCATGATCAAT
>JAABUD010000061.1 GCA_011389555.1 Desulfotignum sp.
ATAATATTCTTGAATATTTTTTCGGTTTTGTAGGTGTACCAGATCATCAAAAGCCCGCCGACTACCGTGATACTTACCAGAATGGCGTTGACGACGTAAATTCTGTTTTTGAGACTCAACTGAAGCATGGAATTCCTTTCAACACATCCCTGTAGAATAATTCCGGTGCGGTTTCAGCAAAAAATACTGCCGTATAAAAAGCGACCGTAATTTTTGTTGATCATATTACCACTGCGGGATTTATGCAATATTCAGGTCATCATTTTCAATGATCAGCTCATATTCACCGCCGCCGGGCACCCGCTTGATGACAAAACCCAGTTTTCTGCCCAGTTTGAGCATCTGGGTGTTTTCAGCCAGCACACAGCCAATTATACGTCGGATGCCCATCTGCCGGGCTGCTTTCAGGCACTGGGTCAGCAGGGAGGATCCAATGCCTTTGCCCTGCCAGTCATCACTGATGGCCAGGGCGAATTCCGCCTGGGTTTTGTCGGGAAACACAATGATCCGGCATACGCCTGCTATTTTTTGGTTCTGTTCCTTTCCCATCAAGGCCACCAGGGCGATCTCCCGGTCGTAATCGATCTGGGTCAGCTTGATGAGCATGTCCCTGGACAGCTGCTTCACAGGAGAGAAAAAGCGCATGTATATACTCCTGGATGACAGGGAATGAAAATGATCGATCAGCAGGTCTGCATCGCTGGGCCGGATGGGCCGGATAAAAAATGGCTGACCGTCCACGGTTTCTCCCTGGGATTCATACTGCCAGGGGTAGGAACTGATGATCAGGTGCATGGGGGCGGGCACCTGTGTGGGTGCGATAAACACCCGGGCATCCACGGCAGTCAGAACCCCGTCTCTCACCATCAACGGATTTATATCCAGTGTCTCTATCTCAGGAAAATCAGTCATCAGCCGCCCAATCCGTATCAGCAGATCCTCCAGCAGTGCCATATCCATGGGCCGGATGTTTCTGAAACCGTTCAGCACCGCTGCAATTTTCGTTTGTCCGATCAAATGAGCAGCAAGCATGCGGTTCAGGGGAGGCAGTCCCATGGATATGTCTTTAAACACCTCGGTTAACACGCCGCCCATGCCGAAAAGAATCACCGGGCCGAAGTGCGGGTCTTTTCGGGCACCGATGATCAGTTCGACATCGGCCCGGTCCTGCATCGCCTGAACAGTGACACCGGTGATGTGTGCGGAGGGAAAATGTTCTCCGGCGCCGGCCATGATTTTTCTGAAGGCGGTTTCTACATCCCGGGCTGTCCTGAGATCAAGTGCCACGCCGCTGCAGTCAGATTTATGGGGGATGTCTTTGGAACAGATTTTCAAAACCACGGGAAATCCCGTCTGTTCCGCCATTTCCAGGGCCGTTTCTTCAGTGTCGGCAATTTTTGTCTCATTGACGGGAATGCCGTAGGCATCCAGCAGGGCCTTGGCCGTGTTTTCCAGAAGGCAGTCCTTTTTTTCAGCCATTACCGATTTAATGATATTTTCAGCAATTTCCCGGTGAATGATTAATTTGGTATCCGTTCGGATGGGGATCTGGGTCAGCCGCTCGATATTCTTCCCGTATTCATACAGGTTCTTGAATGCCCGGACCGCCCGTTCGGCTGAGTCATAGGTGACAATTCCGGCCTGGTTGAATACCTGCCTTGCCTCTGCCACATTGTCACCGCCGATCCAGGCGGTGAATACGGGGCAGGTAACGGTCTGCAGATGGGGTACCAGAAGTTCGGCCAGGGCCCGGGTATCCATGGTGCCGGCAGGCGAGCAGATCAGCAGCAGGGCATCGGTTTCCGGGGCAGCCGCACAGACTTTGACGGTTTCGGCATACGCCGATGCCGGGGTGTCTCCCAGGATGTCAATGGGGTTGCTGCGGCTCCAGTTTTCAGGCAGCAGTTCATCGAGCCGGTCCAGGGTTTCCGGAGACAATCCGGTAGGTTCCATGCCGCAGGATGCCAGGGCATCGGCAGCCATGACACCGGGACCCCCGGCATTGGTGATGATGGACAGGCTGTTTCCTTTGGGCCGCTGTTGTTTTGCCAGAAATTCGATACAGTCGAACAACTCCTCAAATTCAGTGACCCGGAGAATGCCGGCCCGCTGAAACGCGGCATCATACAGGGCATCCTCTTCTGCCATTGCGCCGGTGTGGGAAGCGGCTGCTCTGGCCCCGGCCCCGGACCGCCCGGATTTGAGCACAATGATGGGCTTTATGCGGGACACGGCCCGGGCCGCACTCATGAAGTTCCGGATGTTGGTGATATTTTCCATATACATCACAATACTTCCCACAGATCTCTGGGAACCCAGGTAATCGATCATGTCGGCAAAATCCACATCCACCATGGAACCCAGGCTGACAAAATGGCTAAACCCCACCTTTTTCCGAAGAGCTAAGTCCAGCACCGAGGTGCACACAGCCCCGCTCTGGGATAAAAATGCAATGTTGCCGGGCAGGGGGGGCAGGTGGGCAAAGCTGGCATTGAGGGAGATGGTGGTGTTGATGATGCCCAGGCAGTTGGGTCCGATGATTCTGATGTCGTGTTCCCGGGCGGTTGCCAGAATCTGTTCTTCCAGTTCCTGTCCCCTGGTGCCGGTTTCCCGCCCGCCGGATGATACAATGACAGCGCCTGCAACCCCTTTTTTCCCGCATGCATCCACCAGTTCAGGTACCATCTGAATGGGGGTGGCGATCATTGCCATGTCCACCGTTCCGCTAATTTCCTGGACCCGGGCAAAACATGGCAGGCCAAACAGTTCTTTTTGCCAGGGATTTACCGGAAAAATTTCGCATCTATCACTGCCGGCCAACAGATTTTTCAAGATGGCACAGCCCACAGAACCCTGTTTTTCGCTTGCCCCGATAATTGCCACGCTTTTCGGGTTCCACAGACGGTTCAGATTATGCGTACTCATGGCAGCACTCCAGGCAATCTGTATTTATTTTCTGGCATATCCCGGCCTCCTTCAACTATTTTGTTACATTGTCAGGAACGGACGCTCATTACCGGCACAGGCGAGTGCCGGAACAGTTTTTCCGCAACAGATCCGAAAAGAAATTCCTTGAAATCGGTCCGGCCTTTGGGGCCGAATACCAGAAAATCCACATTTTCTCTTTTGACAGCCTCCAGGATCTCCACATGGGGCACCCCGTGGCCGATGCGGATTTTCACCGGCACATCATCCAGCATGGGGATTCCTTTGATCAGGGTTTTTAATTTCATTTTCCGTCGATCTATCTCTTCACCCAGAAATTTGGCCAGGTCGAACCGGTTTGGATGTTCGGCATTGACGGCTTTTTCCATGGCATCGATCTGTTTCTGGTTGATGATATTGAGCAATACCATCCGGGCATCAGTCAGGGCTGCCGTTTGCACAGCATATTCCAGTGTGTCCCGGGAATATACGGAAAAATCGATGGCCACCATTATTTTAGAAATTTTTTTGGCTTGTTCGTCCATTATTTTTTTCTCCCTTGTTTGAATTTTTCAGGATCTCTGACACACACCACAGGAACCGGTGAGTGCCGGAACACTTTTTCTGCCGTGCTGCCGAACAAAACCCGTGACAGGTTCCCCCGGCCCTTGTTGGCAATGACAATCATATCGACATCTTCCGCATCCGCTGTTTTCAGGATACAGTCATAGGGGATGCCGGTATCCACTATCAGGTGCATCTTTGATTTGTCTTCAAAAAAATGTTCTTTGACCAGCTGCTTCAACTGGATCATCCGGTCTTTTTTCCAGTTATCTACATGATCCTCCACGCCCAACGTCACTGGTCCAATAGATGGAAAATATCCCACTGCCATTTTGATGCCGTTGATATCCCGCTGATTGATGACGGTCAACACAATAATCTGCATGTCCGATGCAGAAGCCAGCGCCGCTGCATAGGACAATACCATCATGGAGTACTCTGAAAAATCGACACATGCCAGAATTTTATCTATTTTTTGATTCATGGCTTATCTCCTCAACATTTCTGAATGGTTAAAAAATTTTTCGGTATCCCCGGCCCAGGTCGGCAGCATAATACAATTGCCCGATTTCGCTGAAGATCTCCACCAGATCGGCAAACCCTTCCGGATCAATATCGAATGTGTGAAAATACACCTTTCTGTATCCCTCTTCGATATCATCGTAGGATGTCATGATGCTGCAGAGACGTCCCCCTTTTTTGCGGATCATGTCCGTGAATTTTTTGATGAGCCCGGGCCTGTCCTGGAGCCTGGAAGCAAAAATCTGTCCCTTGCTGGATACCCCGGTAAACGAAACAAAACACCGGAAAATGTCGCTTTTGGTGATAATCCCGGCCATGTCACCTGCGTGATTCATGACCGGCATGCCGGAAATGCCTTTTCTCAGCATGGTGGCTGCTGCCTCATCCACGGTATGGTCTGAACGAATGGTGATGACAGGTGTTGACATCACCCTGCCGACTTTGACCGAATCCAGCAGTGCCGGCAGTTCGAACCGGTCCAGTGTGCTGGCATCAGACGGCATGGCCTTTTTGAGATCACCATCGGTGATGATGCCTGCCAGCATGTCATCTTTAAGCACCGGGAGCATGGAAATTACCCGGGTTCGGAACTGTTTTGCCGCATCATTCAAAGATGCATCATGGTTGATAGTGATCACGGGTTTACTCATCCATTCTTTTATCAGCATGGGTTACCTCCATTTGTCATTTGTGTTGCATGAAATCTGCAGAAGCTTTCCCTGCAGTTGACAACTGAAGAGCAATTGCTGTGCCACGGATAATTATTTTTTTAACCTGCTTATTTTACAGTTTATTTCGATTTGGATGTGAAAAAAAAGGGAGGGGCCAAAATCAGGTAATCATGTTTTTTTTGCAAGGTGTGAAAAAACCTGACACAGATCAATCAGAAATTTGTGTTTTCATTCTGATATTATGTTTTTCAATTTTGGCATGAAGGGTCGGCCGTGACATGCCCAGCAGTTTCGCCGCCTGGGTGCGGTTGCCATCGGTCGATTTCAGTGCTTCGGATATAACGATGCCTGAGACGATATCCATAAAATCATCAAACCGGTAAGGATTTCGTTCTTTGGTCATCATCTGCCTGGCCCACTGCCGGATGATATCCAGATCAAGCGTTTGGATGTTTTCCCCATCGCCCGGCGGGTTTATGATATGTGTCAGGTCAGTAACACAAATGGGTGCCCCCCGGTTGAAAATCAATGACTTCTGGACCAGATTGGCCAGTTCCCGGACATTTCCCGGCCATTCATAATCATGCAGGTGTGTCATTGCCTCATCCTGAATGCCGGGATTATCAATTTTCAAATCACAGGAAAATTTTTGCAGGTAATAGGCGATCAATCCTTTTATATCCTCTTTGCGGTTCCTGAGCGGCGGCAGTTCAATGGTCACGACTTTGAGCCGGAAATACAGGTCTTCTCTGAATTTTCCATCTTCAATCGCCTGTTCCAGGTTCTGGTGGGTGGCGGCGATAA
>JAABUD010000062.1 GCA_011389555.1 Desulfotignum sp.
CCCACAGCACCGGCACCTCCCACAAGCGCAGCTTTTTCCACATCCGGTACGACTGACACGATTTCCTGGATCCTGTCGGAAGATGATTTTGAAGTAGATTCAGATAACTATATTGTCGAGTACCAGGTGTATGATTCTACCAATACGGATACGCCGTTGGCGACCCAGATTCCAGCAGGCACGAATATCTGGACAAGTTCATCCACACACACGTCTTATGATGTGCGTGCCAAAGATGCCTGTGACAATCTAAGTGAACCCCTGACAATCTCTTCGGCTTGTACTCAGACACCCGTTATTACTTTTGATTCTGACAGTATACACGACGGAGACACTGCTGTTGAGGGCACTGTATTCATAAAAGGGGTGGCCAGCTCGACAGGCAGGGACATCGACCTTATCGAGCTGAAAATTGACACTGAAGACTGGGTTGGCATCGTGAATTCCAGTTCGTTCGCATTTGAATGGGACACCACTCAAGTGGCAAACGACGTCGTCCATACGATTACTGTCAGGGCAACCGACAGTGAAGGGTGTTATGGTGAAACATCCATCGAAGTGACCGTTTCAAACCCAGACACAAGCACTCCTCAGGTGTTTTGCACTCTGTTTGCGTGTAAGGTCTCGGGAAACGAATATATGGATTTGGTGGTTTATGTCTATGATCATGAAGACAAACCTGTGACTGGCGCATCAGTTGAGGCGAATATTCTGTTTGGAACTGCAGACAGTTCTTCAAAAATTATTCCTGCAACCACAACTGCTGGATATTATGGGGGAGAAGACACCGCTGGTTGCACTTTGGATTCAAATGATCCCGATGCGCAGAGTCCACCTGGCGGCCTTTCTATCAAATCTAAGTCAAAGTATAAAGACGATGAAATTCCGATAATCGAAATTAATGTCACAAAGGAAGGTTTTAAGAAATCCACCTGCATAGTAACCCCAACCGCTGAATAATATTTGGAAACGGATGAAAAACATGGTTCTTAAAAATCAGAACGGGTCTGCATTGATCATCTGCCTGCTCAGCCTGGCAGTATTGTCTGCACTGGGAACAGCCGCCCTGATGGTATCAACAACCAACCAGACCATTGCCGGCAACTACCGCAAACAGTCCCAGGCGTTTTATGTGGCGGAAGCGGGTCTCCAGTATGCGCTGGCCGCTATCAAAGACGATATGACCTGGCGGGGAGACACCTCCTATTCAACGACCAGAGATGATATGATAATTGGTAACATTACAGCCAGTTACGAAGTGACCACCTATGATTCCAGCAATGATTCATACGGGGTATATGACACCTTAATTCCAGGCGGTTATATCAAACTGGTATCTGAAGGGGTATTTCAGGATTCCACCCAGACGGTGGAGACCATGGTCAGTATTTCTCCGGATGATACGTCTGTTATTGCCGATTCAAAAGACAAAGCAGTCATCACATCGGGGGGGAATACCGGCAGTGGGATTCACGTGGTCAATGGATACGATGATGACGGCAACCTGGCTTCTGATATGGTGGAAACCTATGCTACGCTGCCCACGGTCAACCAGGATGCGTTGAGAACCTTTGCGGATTATTCATTTTCTTCTCTTACTAATACAGAAGTTTCAAACAGTTTGTCAGGTCAGACGGATTTTTTTAAAGACGCGCCCCAAAACGACCAGCCGTATATCATCCATGTGTCTGGTGACGTGTCTATCGGCGGAAGCAGTGATGTGTATGGCATTATTTTTGTGGAAGGGACGTCGGTGGTCCTGAGTGGATCGGTGAGGATACATGGGGTTATTTACGCGCCCAACGCCTCGATCACCACCACCATCAACGGCGGCGGCAGCCCGGGGGATCAGCCGGTGATGGGCCAGGTCATCAGCGGGACCGGTGGGGTCCATGCATCTGGCAACCATGCGGATGTCCAGCTGGTCCAGGACTATGTGGATGCGTTCAACAATTTCGGCGGTGCCGTCGTAAATGTCGATCCCGCTCCGGGCAGCTGGCGCCAGTATTAGAAGATTCATTGACTTTCATTCTGATCCGTTTTAGAAAAGATTATGATTAAATCAAAAAGTCAAAAAGAGAGGACCTGATGAGACAAACGATGAAAACGGTACTTATTATGGTGGCAGCATTGGGATGCGTTGTGGGGGTGACCGGGTGCAACAATATATTTTCCGATACGCAACCGGCGGAATCCCAGACCGAGACGGTGTCCACGGCCTCCGTGTCGGAACCGGCGGCAGGACAGTCCTCAGAATCCAAAAAGACGACGGCGGTGTACTATGATTTTGAAGATGTGCTCATCCCCCTGGAACTGAAGATTGTCCAGGACAAAAGCATGATCGTGTCCACCCCGGGATTCACATCCGGTATTCTGATGCTCAAAGGAAGGGTAGAGCGGCGCTCGTTGATCAATTTTTTCAACAACAACATGCTCAAGGACAACTGGACCATGGTCAGTCGGATTGCATCGCCCAACATGGCGATCCTGGTATTTGAGAAACCCATGAAATCCGCGGTGATCTCCATTAAAAGCGAGCATATCTACACCCATGTGGAAGTGGGGGTGGCGGCCCGGATGAATCAAGGGGATCTGCCGGACAATACCGGTGCCCTGTTCGAGTCGGACCTGACCCAGTGACGATATTGAATCAAAAACAGATCCTGCTGGGCATCACCGGCGGGATCGCTGCATATAAATCAGTGGAACTGCTCCGGCTGTTGAAAAAAGCCGGGGCAAACGTGGATGTGGCCATGACCGCGGCCGCGTTGCGGTTTGTGGGCAAAACCACGTTTGAGGTGCTGTCGGAAAACCCGGTGATCACGGATCTGTGGGAGGATTCCCACGGGTCCGTGGCCCATATCGATGTGGCAGCAAGGTGTGATGCCGCCGTGATCGCGCCGGCCACGGCCAACTGCATTGCCAAGCTGGCCCATGGGTTGGCGGATGATGCCCTGACCACCACATTTCTGGCGGTGACGGCCCCGATTTTGATCTGTCCGGCCATGAACACCCATATGTATGAAAATATCCGGGTCCAGCGGAACCTGGATATTCTGGAACAGGACGGGGTCCATATCCTGGATCCGGACACCGGAACTCTGGCCTGTAAAACCACAGGCCCCGGCCGCCTGCCCGATCCCTGGGTCATCGTGGACCGGATTGTGCACATGCTGACTGCCCAGGATTTTGCCGGCAGGCAGGTGCTGGTGTCGGCCGGTCCCACCCTGGAACCCATCGATCCGGTGCGGTTCTTGAGCAACCATTCCTCCGGCAAGATGGGATATGCCGTGGCCCGGGCCGCGGAGATGCGGGGCGCGTCCGTGACCCTGGTCACCGGTCCGGTGAACGTGACTCCGCCGGTGGGGGTGAATACCGTTTTCGTGCAGACCTGCAATGATATGGCAGAAGCCATGCTCGCGCATATGGATGCGGCAGATATCATCATTCAGGTGGCGGCAGTGGCGGATTTCCGGCCGGATCAGCAAAAGAATCTGAAAATCAAAAAAACATCCGACCAGGACGGCATGACCCTGACCCTGGTCCAGAACCCGGACATTCTCAAAACCATGGGGGACTGCAAACGGCCGGATCAGTTTCTGGTGGGGTTTGCCGCGGAAACCCATGATCTGGCAGCCAGTGCTGTCAAGAAAATCGAAAAAAAACATCTGGACATGATCGCCGCCAACCGGGTGGGAGGAGAAGACACCGGGTTCCAGACAGATACCAATAAACTCTCCGTGTTTCTCAAGGACGGATCCCAAACCGATATCCCGCTGATGGACAAACAGGCCGTGGCCCATAGTCTTCTGGATATCATTCTGGCACAGCTTGAGCGGCGGCGGTGATACCGATCTGCCATGACTCCTTCCGAATCCATACCGTTTCCGGCGGAAACCGGGAATCTTGAAGACATTATCAAGGATCTGACCGGATACCTGGGGTGTCAGAAACAGATGGGGCTCACCCGGGTGCCGCTTTCCGGGCGTTCTCTGGAAATTCTGTCCGCCTGGGGCCGGCCGGCCGCGCCCCGGAAACGTTTCACGCACCTGGGTCCGGCATCGGCAAAAGTGGTGCTGGTGGATGGGGCCGGTACTTTTTTTACCGGTGAGGCGGGCGCGCTGTTGAAAAAGATTCTGCAGGCCATGAAACTGGCGGAAGACACCGTCTGTGTCTGCAATGCCCCGGATGCGGATCAGGTGTTTGCTTTTCTGCGATCGGTTCAGCCGGTTGTGGTGATCGCGCTGGGAGATGCGGCCGCCCAAATGATGACCGGGATCCGGAAGCCGGTGGCCGCCATCCGGGGAAAATTTCGTGATATCCGGGGGTTTTCCGTCATGCCCACGTTTCATCCATCCCAGCTGTTGAAAGATCCGGCGTTGAAGCGCCCGGTGTGGGAAGACATGCAGCAGGTCATGCAGATCAGCGGTATTTCGTCATGATTCTGGACCGGTTTGTCGATATTCTGACCGCGGAAAAAGGATATTCCCCCCATACCTGCCGGGCGTATCGGTCCGATATTCTGGATTTTCTGCAATTTGTCGCCGGTCGGTCCGAGGAACCGGATCCATTGGTGGACGTGCAGGCACATTTTGAAGCAAACATGGCCCGTGTGGACCGACAGACCCTGAAACAATATCTGTCATCCCGGGTCCGGGCGGGTAAACAGAAACGGACCCTGTCCCGGCGGCTGTCCGCTTTGAAAGCGTTTTTCGATTTTCTGGTGAGAGAAAAACAGATGCTGTCCAATCCGGCGGACGGAATTCCGTTTCCCAAACTGGGCCGGCCCATTCCCCGGGTGTTGACCGTGGATGACGTGTTCCGGCTCCTGGATTCCATCAAAACCGATACCTGGCTGGAAAAGCGAAACCATGCCATGTTTGAAACCTTTTATTCCACGGGCCTGCGCATTTCTGAAATCCATGGGTTGAACATGGATCACATTGACTTTCTCAACCAAGTGATTAGAGTGTCGGGCAAAGGCGGCAAACAGCGGATCGTGCCGGCGGGGCGCCGGGCTTTGGCAGCGGTGAAAACGTATCGGAACACCGTGTCAAAGGACCTGGTGCCCGTTTTTTTGAACAAGGATTTCGGGCGCCTGTCCACCCGGTCCATCCGGAGGATCCTGGATCACATCGTGAACCAGTGCGGCCTGCACGTGCCTGTATCCCCCCATGTGCTGCGCCATTGTTTTGCCACACACATGCTGGATTCCGGGGCGGATTTGCGGGGGATTCAGGAAATTTTAGGCCATGCCAGCCTGTCCACCACCCAGGTGTACACCCATGTGAGCATGGACCATTTGATGCAGGTGTACGACAACGCGCACCCAAGGAGTTGATACAGCAACATGAGCAACGACACATTTCACGGTACCACCATACTGGCTTTGCGATCCGGTGCCGCCGTGGTCATGGCCGGAGACGGCCAGGTCACGCTGGGCAGT
>JAABUD010000063.1 GCA_011389555.1 Desulfotignum sp.
TTAACCACCACCAGCACGGACTGGTCTTCATGCCGGCGGATAAAGGCCAGGATTTTGGGATTTTCCGGTTCCAGAAAAACCAGATCCCCCCTGCTGAAAGCGGGTATGCGGCTGCGCAGGGTGAGCAGCCGCCGTATCCACCAGAAAAGGGAATGGCGGTTCTGCTTCTGGGCTTCGACGTTGAGCACCCCGAAATGGTATTCAGGATCGGTGATCACAGGGAGATACAGCTGGTGGGGATTGCACCGGGAAAACCCGGCATTCCGGTCCGGGCCCCACTGCATGGGGGTGCGGACCCCGTTTCTGTCCCCCAGGTAAATATTGTCCCCCATACCGATCTCATCCCCGTAATACAGGATGGGGGTGCCCGGCAGGCAGAGCAGCAGCGCATACATCAGTTCGATCCGGCGGCGGTGGTTGCCCATGAGCGGGGCCAGGCGCCGCCGGATGCCCAGGTTCAGGCGCATGCGCGCATCCCTGGCATAGGCCCGGTACATGTAATCCCGTTCTTCATCCGTGACCATTTCCAGGGTCAGTTCATCATGGTTCCGCAAAAAGATGGCCCATTGACAGGATTCCGGGATCGCCGGTGTGGTGTCAAGAATTTCAGTGACCGGAAACCGGCTTTCCATGTGCACTGCCATGTAAAGCCGGGGCATCAAAGGAAAATGAAAGCTCATATGGCATTCATCACCGTCTCCGAAATATTGCACCGCATCCTCAGGCCACTGGTTGGCTTCGGCCAGAAACATCCTGCCCTGGTATTTTTCATCCATGCGCTGCCGCAGCTTTTTGAGAAACACATGGGTTTCAGGCAGGTTTTCGCAGTTGGTTCCTTCCCGCTCATAGAGATAGGGGATGGCATCGAGCCGCAGGCCGTCCACCCCCATGTCCATCCAGAAATCCAACGCCTTGAAGATCGCGTCATGCACTTTTGGGTTGTCGAAGTTGAGATCCGGCTGGTGGGAGTAGAACCGGTGCCAGAAATAGGCTTTGGCAACCGGATCCCAGGTCCAGTTGCTGCTCTCAAAATCCTGAAAAATAATGCGGGCATCTGTGTATTTTTCAGGGGTATCGCTCCACACGTAAAAATTGCGCCAGGCACTGCCCGGTTTTGACCGCCGGGCCCGCTGAAACCAGGGATGCTGGTCTGATGTGTGGTTGATCACAAGTTCTGTGATCACCTTCATGTTGTGTTTGCGGGCCGCCCGCATAAACGCCTTGAAATCTGCCAGGGTGCCGTATGCCGGGTGGATGGCCTTGAAATCAGCGATGTCGTATCCATCATCTTTCAGGGGAGAAGGGTAAAAAGGCAGCAGCCACAGGGCCGTGACCCCCAGTTCCTGCAGATACCCCAGTTTTTCGGTAAGGCCCTTGAAATCACCGATGCCATCCCCATTGCTGTCATAAAACGTCTTGATATGGAGCTGATAAATCACTGCATCTTTGTACCACAACGGATCATTTTTCGGTTGTGGGCTGCGTTTTGCCATAAGATTTGCTGTCCTTTATGTCTTGTTACATAAAATAATCAAAATCGTTTTCCGTGCGCATCCGGCGGCGGATGCGGAAAACCTGTACCGGCACCACCCCGGGATCGATTTCCAGATAGTTGTGCCCCTCATGCCACAAATACCTGGCATCGCTCACCAGATCATGCATCTGAAAGCTTTTTTCAACAGGCACACCCATTTGTTCAAAAGGCAGCTGCACCCAGGCACTGTGGGTGTGATGGGGATCCAGATTGGCTGCCACAAAAATGATATTGGAAAAATCATCCGTATATTTGCTAAAGCACAGAATCTCTTCTTTATCCACCGGGTGGAACATCAGGTTCCGGGTCTGCTGCAGGGCGGGATTCTCCCGCCTGATCCGGTTGATTCTGGTGATAAACGGCCGGATGGTATGGGGCGATTCAAGGACCCAGTGGGTGATCTCGTATTTTTCTGAATCCATGTACTCTTCCCCCCCGGGAGCAAGGGGCTGGTTCACACACAGCTCAAAGGCCGGGCCGTAAATGCCGTAGCTGGAGGAAAGGGTGGCAGCCAGCATCAGGCGGAGGACAAACGCCGGCCGGCCCCCCAGCTGCAGGAATTCCGGCAGAATATCCGGGGTATTGGGCCACAGGTTGGGCCAGAAAAACTCTTTTACATCGGTCTTGGTCAAGGTGTCAAAATACTGCTCAATTTCCCATTTCAGATTGCGCCAGGTAAAATAGGTATAGGACTGGGTGAATCCGCCCTTGGCCAGCCGGTACATGGTCTTGGGCCGGGTAAATGCCTCGGCCAGAAAGATGGTTTCCGGGTACGCTTTTTTGCATTCATCAATGAGCCATTCCCAGAACCGCAATGGTTTGGTGTGGGGATTGTCGACCCTGAAAATCCGGACACCCTGGTCTATCCAGTATTCGATAACATCCAGCAGTTCCCGGCGCAGGCTCTCATAGTGGGGGGTATCAAATGCAAACGGATAGATGTCCTGGTATTTTTTGGGGGGATTTTCTGCATACTGAATGGAACCGTCGGGGCGGAGGTGAAACCATTCAGGATGGTCCGTAACATAGGGATGATCCGGGCTGCACTGAAATGCCATATCCAGCGCAATATCGATGCCGTGTTCCCGGGCACGGGCCAGAAGCTCCCTGAAATCCTCCAGTGTTCCCAGTTTTGGATGGATGGTCTTGTGTCCCCCCGCTTTGGCCCCGATGGCCCAGGGACTGCCGGGATCACCCGGAACAGCGGTAATCGTATTGTTTTTTCCTTTTCTGTGGGTGTGTCCAATGGGATGAATCGGCGGCAGATACAGCACATCAAATCCCATCCCGGCAATATAGGGCAGGCGTTTGATACAGTCTTTGAATGTACCATGCCGGGCGGGATCATCATCGGCACAGGAACGGGGAAACATTTCATACCAGGTGCTGTACAGGGCCCTGCGCGGCTCGATTCTTACGGGCAGCACCTTTGGATAATCCACCTGGCTGCTGAGATCCGGATATCGTTTCATAAACCCGGCAAAGACGGTATCGTTGAGAAAAACATCCAGGTGTTCTGCCGCCGCCGAAGACATGAGCTGCTCTGCCAGACGGTTCAGCTGATCGGCGTCTTCCTTTTTTGCCCGCGCTGCCGCTTCTTCGGCCATGCGTGCACCCTCCATCAGTTCCACAGACACGTTCTGGCCGTCTGCCCGCTTTTTTGACACCTGACTGCGCCAGGTGTCAAACCGGTCTATCCAGGCGGTGACCGTGTATTCATAGATTCCCATTTCACGAGGAATGAAAGAGGCCTGCCACAGGTCGTTCACCAGCAGGTGCATGGGAATCTGCCGCCACTGGGAAGCCCCTGCCCTGCGATAGAGCAGCCGGGCCGCCAGGCGGTCATGGCCGTCCACAAAAATATCTGCGGAAATGGTCACTGTTTCATTTACGGCCCGCCTGGCGGGAAAACGGCCGTTGTCAACCGCAGGGGTTACATTTTCGATCACAACACGTTTGATGAGGTCTGTCATGGGATTCTTCTCTTTTTTTAGCGGTTAGCGGTTCGCTAACCATACAATTTTTCCACATACTGCTGTGCGGCATGCTGCCACGAAAACCGTGCAGCCGCCGCATTGTTTTTTATCTGCTGCCATTTGTCCGGATCGTTTTTGAACAGTTCAATGGCCTGGCAGGCGGTTTCAACAAAATGTTGTGCCTGGTCATCCAGATCGCTGCCCCCGAAACAAAACCCGTTCACCCCATGAATGACAGTATCGCACAACCCGCCGACAGCATGCACCACACAGGGCTGTCCATCCCGCATGGCCAGCATCTGGCCGATGCCGCAAGGTTCAAAAGAACTGGGCATCAAAAAAAGGTCCCCATTGGCATACAGGGTCCGGGCTGCCTGATCTGAAAATCCGTGAAGGAATATAAAATTGGGAAACCAGGCTTCCAGCCGGGTGAAAAATCGCACAAATTCCTCATGGCCGGTTCCCAGAAGCACATACACCCCGTCATCTCCCAGTGCCGTCAGAATCCGGGCCATGGCTGACATGCCGTCCTGGCCCTGGCGCATGAGCAGCACCTTCTGCTCTGTCAGACGCGTAACACTGCACAGCACCATTTTGGGGCGGTTGCGCCGCTGTAACAGGTCCGACAGGTTATGGCTGGCGATAAAGTCCGCACTGGACACTGTCTGCCGGCCGGCAGACCACTGCATAATCAGGCGCTGAAAACCTCAGAACATTTCCGGCATCTCCATGACAGGGGAATGCCTGTTTTCCGGATAGTCGCAGCCGTTGAGGATGCCCGTCAGATTCCCTGTGTCATTTTCATGGGCCAGCACGGCCTGAAGCCCCTGGGCACCATGGAACCCGGGCAGGTCATCCGGCCGGCAGATCTCCTCTGCATAGGAAGGGGACACTGTATGCACCCTGTCTGAAAGGCGTATGCCGCAGGCCATCAGGTTGCAGGCATCCGGCCACCGCGGATCCGCCACATCCAGCCAGTGCCAGCTGATATCGGGAAACCAGGCCGACAGGGAGGAGCTGCTGCCGGCCAGAGGCCGCACCCCCTGCAGGGCCAGATTATGGATGGTAAACACCGTCCGGATGCTCTGCAATGGGGCGCAGGCAGGGTGATACCGGCGCAGCAGCGCCACAAGTGCCGTATGCCAGTCATGCAGATGCATTACATCCGCCCGGGGTATGACTTGCTGGACCAGCGCAGCGGCAGCGGCACTGCAAAAGCAGGCAAACCGGGAACCATCACTGAAAAAGGGCTGATCATCCGGATCATGCACATAGATCTGGTGCTGCCCGGTGCGGGTATTTACTGACTCCAGAAAAGGGTGATGTATCACATACTGGGTGACCCCCGGGTGCACTTGCTTTGCCGGCACCCGGTACAGCTGTGCGTCATGAAGGGTCCCGCGGAATGGAAAACAGATGTCGGCCAGATGTTTTGCCCCTTTGGTCTCGTGCAGAAACCCGTATCCGGGCATGACAACGCTTACCTGGTGACCAAGGTCCGCCAGTGCCGGAGCTATGTCCCGCACCACATCCGCCACACCGCCCACCTTGGCATTGGGCAGGCTGTCATTTTCCGCAGCCATATGAACGATATGCATGTTATTGTTTCCCCGCTTTGCCGGACAACCGCTTTGTTACCCATATATTTCCTGCAATCATCACAACTGCCAGAGCTGCTGCAATGAGGCCATTCACCCACCCGGGATGCTGTATGGTATGCAACAGTCGGTCTGCAAACAGGGTAATGACCAGAATGCCCGGCAGCATGCCCGCAGCCGTGCCCAGAAGATAATCTTTGAGCCGGATATGGGAGGCCCCGGCGATGAGATTGACCAGGGAAAACGGGGCAACCGGAATATTTCTGATAAGCGCCACTGTTAAAA
>JAABUD010000064.1 GCA_011389555.1 Desulfotignum sp.
GGCCGGTGGATCATCCGGGCATCATCCGGGTGGTATCATGGAAGGAAATGGCTGAACTGCCCTGTTGTCCCTGATTCACCGTATTTTTCGCGGCTGGTTTTTACATGTTTTTTACAACCTGTTTACGCTTTGATGACACAACCTGTGTGCCGGTTGGGTAGGGTGGTTTTACATGCAGGACAAAGGAGAGAGGATGGCTGGCCTGCAAAAAAATCAACTTACAGCAGGGAGAGAAATCATGACAGATGGCATGCAAAACACAGGAAAAGCATGGTTGACAATCGCAGGGCTGATGGCCCTGGTGATGGTTGCGGGCCTGGCACAGGCAGCCGCAGCCTCATCAAAAGTGATCTGCACCGTTGAAACAGACCGGGCAGTCCTGCCCGCGGGCGAGTCCCGGAACGTGGTGCTGAAAGTGACGCTGGATGCCCCGCCGGCACCGGCCGGCACCCGGCGGCCGAAAGTGAATCTGGCCCTGGTTCTGGATCAGTCCGGATCCATGAACGGGATGAAAATGGCGCAGGCAAAGACTGCCGCCGTGGAAGCTCTCACCCGGCTGGGCAGCCGGGATGTGTTCAGTGTGGTGGTATATGATACCAATGTGCACACCATTGTCCCGGCCCAGAGCGCAGGATATGTCGATCGCATTATCCGCATCATCGAAGGAATTCAAGCCGGTGGCAACACCGCGCTTTTCGGCGGGGTCAGCCAGGGGGCCGCAGAGATCAGAAAACACCTGGAAAATGATTTTATCCATCGCATCGTGCTGCTGTCCGACGGCCTGGCCAATGTCGGCCCGCGGATGCCCGAAGACTTAGGAAGGCTGGGGGCCGCTTTGCTCAAGGAAAATATATCCGTGACAACGGTCGGCGTGGGCATGGATTACAATGAAGACCTGATGGCACGACTGGCCCAGAACAGTGACGGCAACACCTATTTTGTGGAATCCGGGGTGGACCTGCCCCGGATTTTTGCCGCAGAACTCGGAGATGTCCTCAATGTGGTGGCCACACAGGTACATGTCACCATTACCCTGCCCGATGATGTGCACCCCGTGGAGATCATCGGTCGGGAGGGCAGGATCATTGGACAAACGATCGAATTGTCCATGAATCAGTTGTATGGCGATCAGGAGAAATATGCCCTGGTGGAAGTCAGACTGCCCCGATCCCATGAGGGCGCAAAACAGAAAATCGCTCAGGCGGAGGTCCATTACCAGAATCCCTTCCATAATCGACCAGAGGTTTCCCGGGGGGCTTCTTATGTCTCATTCAGTGATGATCCTGTCCAGGTGGCAAAGTCTACAAACCGGGACGTGGTTCGGGAATACCAGCTGAATCTGAAGGCCATGGCCCAGGAAAAAGCCATTGAACTGTCCGACGAGGGCAGACAGCCGGAAGCCGTGACGGCACTCAAACAATCCGCTGAAAGGCTCAAGCAGGTCGGCCGTCTTTACGAGGACTCGGAACTGCTCAAAGAGGCGGAAGCCGTCGAGGCTCAGGCGGACCAGATCGAGGAAAAAGGGATGAGCAAAAAAAGCCGGAAAATTCTGCGGACCCAGTCCTATCAACAAAAAAACCAGCAGCTTTCACAATAGGTCAAAAAATGATATGGCAGCAGGTATGACACGGATGCGATCCATCATATTTTTCTGGGCCCTGATTCTGGTGCCCACGTTGATCATGTCAGGCGTGGCATACCGCCTGCTTTCCCATGAACAGGACCGGATCAGCCGGTCTGCCCAGGAAGCGCTGACGGAACGGGCCGCTGCCATATCCGAAACCATCCAGGGTACCATTGAAACCGTCAAGGACAATCTGGTTCTGTCTCTGATGGAAATTGACCCGGGTCTGCTGAAACAAACCCTTCTGGACTGGGAAAAAACCAACCCCCTGATTCGAAATGTGTTTGTGTTTGAAGAACCGGGAAAAAAGCTGATTTATCCGGTGAGGGGGATGGCCTCCACGCCGGAGCAGCGGCAGTTCATCGCCCGGTTTGAGGCGCTTTTTTCAGGCAGAATGGACTTTGATCAACCGGGTGGGAATGCTGATCCGGAATACAGCCGGGTGAATGAGGCCGGCAGGGCAGTTTCCGCCGCCAGGCAGGGGGATGCAAGAAAGCAGCTGTTCGCCCTGTCCAGGGCCGACCGGAAACCGCCGGCACGGGTTGCGGCCGAAGCACAGAAGGAAACCGCTGAAAATCCGGCAGTGGGTGTTACATCCGGATGGCTGCCCTGGTTCAGTGAAAACCGTCTGCATGTTCTGGTCTGGGTCAAATCATCCTCACCGCCACAGGTCTATGGGCTGGAGCTGGAGCTGATGACCCTGTTGTCCCGTCTGGTGGTTGATTTCCCGGCAATGGAAGATGCCGCATCTGCCATCGTTTTGACCGATGACAGCGGCCATGTCATTCATCAGTCGGGGCAGCTGAAGGTGTCCGCGGAAAGAAGGCCCCTGTCCCAACAGGCCATCACGGGCCTGCTGCCGCACTGGAACATGGAAATGTACATGGAGGAAAGCCGCCCGGGGGCTGCCAAAGGCTTTTTTTACCTGTCAATGATCCTGGTGGGGATCTTTATCGCAGCCATCCTGTCCGGCGGTATCCTGTTGACCCGGATGACGCTGAAAAACATGAAAGATGCCCGGCAGAAAACCTCATTTGTGTCATCCGTGTCCCATGAATTGAAAACCCCTCTCACCAGTATCCGGATGTCTGCGGAACTGCTGTTGTCGGGCCGGGTATCTGATGTGAAAAAAAAGGACAATTACCTGTCCGTGATCGTGTCGGAAAGCGAAAGACTGACCCGGCTGATTAACAATGTCCTGGATTTTGGAAAACTGGAACAGGGCAAAAAAAATTACCGGCTGACCTATGTCGAAGTGGACCGGTTTCTGGCGCAGCTCATCGAGGCGCATCGGGTCAGGATCGCTGCACAGGGATTGAAGATTCTCACCCGGATCGAGCCGGGCGATTTCAGGATCAGAACGGACCGGGACGCCCTGGAGCAGGTGGTGTTGAATCTGATGGACAATGTGTTGAAATATGCCGGCACCGGGGAATATATCCAATTTGTCCTGGCAAGAGACCCCCATGCCGTTCTGCTGACCCTATGTGATGACGGCCCGGGAATCCCCGGGGACCGGAAGGAAATGATTTTTGAAAAATTTTTTCGGGTGGACAGTTCCCTGACCGCCACCCAGCCCGGGTCCGGCCTGGGATTGAGTATTTCCCGCCGGATTCTGAGGGATCTTGGCGGGGACCTGTACCTGGAACCCGGAAAAGAAACCGGCTGTTGTTTTACAGCGAGGATAACCGATCATGACACAGATAACGATTCTGGTGGCTGAAGATGACCCGCACATCCGGATGGGCCTGAAGGATACCCTTGAAAGTGAAGGATACCGGGTCATTGAAGCACATACCGGCATGCAGGCGCAGGAGCGGTTTCAGGCGGGCGGGGTGGACCTGATCCTGCTGGATGTGATGATGCCCGGAAAAAGCGGGTATGATGTCTGCCGGGATGTCCGGGCCGCCCGTGACCCGGTTCCCATTATCATGCTCACGGCCAAGGGAGAAGAGATCGATAAAGTGGTCGGACTCCAGCTGGGCGCGGATGATTATGTCACCAAGCCGTTCGGGGTGCATGAGCTGCTGGCAAGAATTGACGCCGTGCTCCGGCGGACCGTCCGTGCCGGAAAACCGGAAAACACAGAAGAATCCCCGTTTTTGTTCGGGCCCTTTGAGGTCAACCCGAAAACATACAAGGTGACCGCCGGCGGGGTCAGCCAGGATCTGACGGACAGGGAACTCACGCTGATCCGTTGTTTTCAGGCGCATCCCGGCGAAGTGTTGAGCCGGGATCACCTGTTGAATGCCGGCTGGGGCATCGATTATCTGGGCACTACCCGGACCCTGGATCAGCATATCGCCAAGCTGCGCAAAAAAATTGAAGCCGATCCGTCACACCCGCAGCTGATCACAACGATTCATGGCCTGGGATACCGGTATAATGAGTGACGGACGTTCCCCCGCGTTAGTCGTTGGTACGCCTCAGCCGCCGGGCCTCGATCCGGGCGATTTCACGGATGACCCGGTAGCCCAGGCGGATTGAGAATCATTATCCCTTAGGTTTTCCTCTTTGGATTATGCCAGACACCGTCTATTTTCAATCATCTCTAATCAAGGCGATTGTCCTGACCTGATTTTATGCCGTACTATCGATGCCGGGGAATGTCAATATAGGGTATCCTTTGTCTGCGATTTTGGGAATTGACTATAGCAGGTTTTGGCTGGGTTTGGTATGCTGTATGTCAGATAGGTGGCCGGTTTGGCAGCTACCTTTTGTATCATACAGGATGACATTGTTAGTTGTTGTGCACAGTTAATGGTTAGGAATCATCATGGGAAAGGTGACCGAAATGAAAATAGGAATAATGAACAATCCGTCAAAATCAGTCTATGATGAGGCCGTGTTCTGCGGCAGATCCGGCTTTGACTTTCTGGATTTAACCATTGAAGGCCCTGCGGCTGCCGACATTGATGTGGGTCAGTTAAAACCGATCCTTGATTCATATGAACTGGCTGTCACCGGGCACACGGACCCCTGTCTTCCATATACATATCCCGTTGAGAGGGTCAGGGACGTCTGCTTACAGGAACTGGAGCGGTGTGCAAAGATATTTTCCGCCCTGGGGGCGACGGTCATGAATATCCATCCCTGCTATTTCTGCCCTCCGGCCATGAGAAAAGATCTGGTCTTATTTCATATCCAGGCATTACCACCCATTGTTGAAATGGCGGCATCACACGGACTCACACTGGTCATGGAAAATTTCAGAGCCCCTTTTGACAGGGTTTCCATTTTCGAAAAACTCCTGGCAAACGTGCCGGGTTTACAACTGCATCTCGATGTCGGCCACTCAAATTTTGGGGTTGATGATCATGAGGTTTTCTGTAAAGAACTGGGAGCGCATATCCAGCATGTTCACTTTTCTGACAACCGGTCCAGAAATGATGATCATATGCCCCTGGGGGTGGGGAC
>JAABUD010000317.1 GCA_011389555.1 Desulfotignum sp.
ACTGGCAAAATGCCGTGAATTGGTTAAAGACCATCGGTTATGACCGCACCATTACCCTGGAGATTTTCTGCAGCGACCCGGATATGCAATACAGATATCTGGACCTGAGCCGGAATTTAGTCAAAGAATTCTGGGGATAGAAAGGTGACATGTTACACCAAACTGTTGCTGCATTCCTTCAATGATTGAATGGAGACGGGTGAAAACAAGCTGACGGGTATCCTCAGAATGAGCTCTGATGGTCCCCTCGAGCACCG
>JAABUD010000065.1 GCA_011389555.1 Desulfotignum sp.
TACAAGAGCCAAATTGTCTATCGATTTTTTTACCAAAAAGGCTTGACAATCAAAAACAACTCTGAAATATTTTTAATAAATTATTTGATTAAATATTTTTTTTTAACTTCACATGGTCATGTGATACTTGCAGGAGACCCTCCATGATCGGGAGCCACGTTATCGTCAAAATGCTGGAAGCCTATGGGGTGAGCCATATTTTTGGTGTCCCCGGAGATACCAGCATCTCTTTTTATGAGGCACTCCATGACAGCCGGGACCGGATCGGGCATATCATGGCCAGAGATGAACGCTCCGCCTCTTTTATGGCGGATGCCTATGCCCGTCTGAGCCACAAACCAGGCATATGTGAATGTCCCAGCGGTGCCGGATCACTTTATACCGTTCCCGGTGTTGCCGAAGCCAATGCCTCTGCCATCCCGCTCATCGCCATCACCTCGGATATCCCCCTCGCTGGAGAAGGCAGGCAGACCATCACTGAACTGGATACCCAGGGTCTGTACGCTTCCATCACCAAATGGGCCGCCCAGGTAAAGCATGTGGATAAAATCCCGGAAATTCTGCGGCGGGCGTTCCGTATGGCCACGAGCGGCCGCCCCGGAGCCGTCCATCTGACCGTCCCCCAGGAAGCGCTGAAAGGCCGGTTTTCCAAAAACGCCTCCGATATTTACGGGGAACCCCAGTGCCGCACCTATCCGGCCTATCGCACCAGGGGCGGGCGGACTGAACTGGAAGCCCTGGTATCCAGTCTGCTGGCCGCCCGGCGCCGGGTCATCATTGCCGGCGGCGGAGCCAACCATTCCCAGGCAGGGGCTGCCATCCAGTCCCTGGCAGAATGGCTGTGCACACCGGTAGTGTCCACCATCTCCGGCCAGGGCATCATGCCGGATGACCACCCCCTGGCCATGGGGGTGATCGGTGACAACGGCTTTCACCCCCATGCCCACCGGGCGGTAGAAGAGGCAGATACCCTGCTGTACATCGGATGTAAAATGGGATCTGTGTCCACCATTAACTGGTCCATGCCGTCCAACCCGGAAAAGCGCCGCATCCTCCAGATCGATCTGAACCCTGACATGCTGGGAAATAATTTTCAAAACACCGTCAGTATTGCCGGTGATGCCCGGTTGATCATCGAAGATTTGTGCGTGTTGATCAAAGGCCGGACATCCTGTAATAGTGCATCCGCATGGGTGGACAGTATGAACCGGGAACGGCAAGCGTTCTGGAAAGAGGCGGACAGCTGCTTCCGGGCGGATACCACCCCGTTAACCCCCCTGCAGGTGATCGCGCAATTGAACCGCCATCTCCATGACCCGGCCGTGGTGATCGCGGATGCCGGTACCCCGACCCCGTATATCACCCGGTATTTGCGCTTGGCCGCACCCGGCTCCCGGTTTATCATCCCCCGGGCCTATGGTGGACTGGGATATGCCATCCCCGCCGTGGTCGGCGCCCATTTTGCCCGGCCCGATGTGAGGCTGGTTGGACTTTTCGGGGACGGCTCCCTTGGCATGTCCGCCGGTGAGCTGGAAACCATTTCCCGACTGAACATTCCAGCGGTGCTGATCCATTTCAACAATGCCGCGTTCGGCTGGATCAAGGCCCTGCAGAAACTGCATTGCAGCGAAAAATATTTTTCCGTTGATTTTAATGCCAATGACCCGGTCAAAGTGGCCCAGGGATTCGGACTGCACGCGGTATCCATTGATACACCCCAAGAACTCGAAGCCGCTTTTAAAAAAACATTTGACCGCCATTCCCCCATTTTTCTGGATATTAAAACGCTGCCGGAGTCAGATGACCTACCGCCGGTCTACTCCTGGACAGCCGGGCAAAAGCAGTTGTAACCCCGGCCAAAACAGCCGGTTAACCATATATCAACCTTAATTTTACTGGAGAAAACCCATGAAACATGCATTGATTTACACCGCGATCCTTTTGGCAGCCGTTTGCATGGCACTGCCTGCAAACACCATGGCAGATGATTACAAGGTCACCACACCCACCACCATGACCTGGGTGGCCGGAGGTGTCGGGGGCGGCTGGTATGTCCAGGCCGGAGGTATCGCCCGGATGATCGCGGAAGCGGAACCCAACCTGATCCTAAAAGTGATCCCCGGCGGCGGGGTGGTCAACCCGGTGCGGGTATCCAATCACAAGGACGACCTGGGCTGGGGAATCACCTTTGTGGACAAGATGGCGTTCAAAGGGCTGGCCCCGGTCTACAAAAAACCCAACCCTGATGTCCGGGCAATGGGCGGCATTTTCGGCATTTATCACATCCATGTGCTGGGTGCGGCTGACGAGGGAATCGCCACCATGGCCCAGCTGGCCGACCATGTCAAAAACGGAGGTAAAGTCAAAATAGCGGCCCCCATGAAAGGGACATCTGACCTGCCGTTGATGAAAACTATCCTTGATTTTTACGGCATCTCCCTGGATGACATCGAGAAAGCCGGGGGTAAAGTGTTCCATGCAGTATATTCAGACATGGTCAATCTGTACAAGGACAAACACGTAGATTTTGTTTTCACCCATCTGGCTCTGCCGGGCGCGGCCATAACCGAGATGACCGTGAGCCGGGATTCTTCTTTGATCGCATTGTCAGACGTCTGCATTGACCATCTCCACACGGAACTGGGAACCCTTTCCAGGGATTCCGGCAGAAGCCTGATCCCCACGGGCACATACAAAGGCCAGACAAAAGATATTCCAACGGTGGTATCGGCCGGCGAACTGATCATCAACAAAAATGTACCTGATAACGTGGCATATACCATCATTAAAATCATTTGTGAAAACACGGATGAACTCTATAAAATCAATCCGGCCAACAAAAACTTCAAACCGGAAACCGGATGGAAGAATGTGGCGCTTCCCCTTCACCCGGGGGCAGAAAAATACTATAAAGATGCCGGATATATGAACTGACCTGTCTGGGTACATGACAGGCAGCACCGGAACCGGTTGCGGCGGCCGGGCGTGGACAGCACCCGGCCGCCCATGAAAGGGCAAAATCGATGAAACACCTGAATTCATGGCAGGATAAGGCCATTGGGTCCTGGCTGGTGATAATTTCCATTTTTCAGCTGTATACCGCCACTGTCGGCATTTTCCAGCCCCGGATCCAGCGGGGCATTCACCTGCTGTTTCTGCTGCCGGCCGCCTTTATTTTGTTTCCATCACTCAAAAAAAATACCCATAAAGGCGTTGGGATCGTGAACTGGATACTTGCGGCCGTCTCTATTTTTCCCCCGCTGTATATCGTATATTTTCATGACCGGCTGACAGAACGTCTGGAATTTGTGGATGAGGTTTTGCCCATTGAAATGCTGCTGGGCGGTGTCATGATCCTTTTGCTTCTTGAAGCGGTTCGTCGAGCAGTGGTGCCGGCCATGGCAATTCTGATCGCCGTTTTTTTTGTCTACCTTTACGCGGCCCCTTACCTGCCCGGGGTGTTTTATGCCAAGCCTATCTCGCTGGCGGAAATTATTGAAATGCAGTTTCTAATTACCGATGCCGGTATTTTTGGTTCCATTACCGGGGTGTCTGCCACCTTTGTCGCATTGTTCGTAATTTTCGGGGCGTTCATGGAAGTCACCCGGACCGGACAGTTCTTTACCGACCTGGCCTGCCGGGTTGCCGGGAAAAGCCACGGCGGGCCGGCAAAAATTGCCGTAATTTCATCGGGCCTGTTCGGCTCCATATCAGGGGTGGCGGCAGCCAATGTTTACGCCACCGGCGTTTTCACCATCCCCTTGATGAAAAAACTGGGATACCGGCGGCGATTTGCCGGTGCCGTGGAGGCCGCCGCCTCCACCGGTGGCATGCTCATGCCCCCGGTGATGGGGGCTGGCGCCTTTGTCATGGCCGAAATAACGGGCATCTCCTACATCAGCATTGTCATTGCTGCCATGCTGGGGTCTATCCTGCTTTATGCCAGCATGGTTATCCGGGTCCATTATACCGCCCTGCGGGAACACCTGTCCGGCGTCAGTTCCTCGGATATGGTTTCGTTCAAACAGATTGCCAGAGATTCCTACCTGCTGATCCCCATGATTCTGCTGGTGGTGCTGCTCCTGAAAGGATACTCTCCTTTTCTGGCAGCCAATGCCGCAATCCTGGTGACCTTTGTCATCAGCTTTGCCAAAAAGCAGACAAGGATGACACCTGCCAGAATCTGGTACACCCTCCGCCTGGCAGGGCAGAACATGGTCATGATCGCCCTGGCCTGTGCCGGGGCCGGCATGGTCGTGGCCATTGTCACCCACACAGGCCTGGCCCTGGGCATTGCCACCGTCATCACCAACTGGTCCGGGGGGCAGATGCTGCCGGCCCTGTTTTTAATCATGATCACCTCCCTGGTCATGGGCATGGGCCTTCCCTGCACCCCGGCCTATATTATTGCCATCACCATCGGGGGCCCGGCCCTCCTGGCCATGGGGGCGGATATGCTGTCAGCCCATCTGTTTGTCTACTATTTTGCCGTACTGGCCGGGGTCACGCCGCCGGTATGTGTACCGGCCTTCTGTGCCGCCTCCATTGCCAATTCCAAGCCCCTCCAGACCGGTTTTGAGGCGTTCAAACTCGCCATGGCCGGATTTGTGATCCCCTATATTTTTATATACAACCCGGCGCTGCTCATGCAGGGATCCCTGCTGGAAATCGCCTCGGTCACCCTGGGCCTTTTGCTGGCCATCACCTTTTTTGCCGGGGCCATGAGCGGGTACTTTTTTTCTCCCCTCAACCGGAAACAGCAGGCGGCCCTGCTTGCTCTGGCTGTATGCACCGGTATCCTTTGCGCCATACCGGCACTGCTCAATTCCTTTCCGGTAAGGCTGCTGCTGGTAGGGATTTTCAGCGGCATGGGCTTCTGGCGGTTTTTCAAAAAAGGAACGGCGGCCTGATGCGGTCTTCTCCCCATATCCTGATCATCGGGGGCGGTGTCATCGGCACATCCATTGCCTGTCACCTTGCGGTCCAGGGAACACAAGTGACCCTGGTGGAGGCCAAAGATCTGGCATCCGGCAGCTCGGGCGCCTGTGACGGCCTGGTGTTTCTGCAGTCTAAAAAACCCGGGGTGCATCTGCAGATGGCCATGGAAAGCCTGAAACGGTTCAGAAAACTGCAGAAACAGCTGCCGGTCCCTGTGGAATTCATTCAGACCGGGGGACTTGTGACCATTGAAACCCATGAAGAATACCGGGCCATGAAAAACTATGTCCAGGACCAGCAGGCCATCGGGCTGGATGTGCAACTGCTGGACCGGAAACAGGTACTGCAAAGAGAACCCGGACTTTCCAGGCGCATCATCGGGGCTGCCTATTCCCCTCTGGACGCCCGGGTCAATCCCATCAG
>JAABUD010000066.1 GCA_011389555.1 Desulfotignum sp.
GCCGTGCGCTGGTACGGCCAGGGAGAGGTTTTGTCCACTGCTGCTTATATTGAAGAGGAGCTGGGCCTTTCCATCCGGCTGGACAAGGATATGATCCGGGACTG
This sequence comes from Desulfotignum sp., assembly GCA_011389555.1. GTDB lineage: Bacteria > Desulfobacterota > Desulfobacteria > Desulfobacterales > Desulfobacteraceae > Desulfotignum. The sequence continues at coordinate 105 of JAABUD010000066.1, forward strand.
CAATTTTGTTCTCAAGCAGATCATGCCGTATTATGACCGATACACAGCCCCGTATTTCCAGGGTGTCGACCATGATGTGATCAACCACGGCATGCCCGGAGGCGCCACCTCTTCCTCCCAGGAAGGAGCCATGCAGCAGGGGTATATCCATCTTCTGCCCCATATGCTCAGATTTCTGGCCGGCACCCGGCAGATCATCCGGTACCATGATGTGACCCCCGGTTCCCAGATCACCTGGAATACGGCCTTTCTTGCGGTGACCAGTGCCTATCAGCGGGGCGGTGAAGATGAGGTCAAACACCTTCTCTGGATACTGGAAACAGTGATCGCAACGCCGGAAGACCAGCTCAGCGAGGAGATGAAAGAGGAACGCAGCGTGCTCTACAAAGACAGTAATGATGCCTTCAGGAACCTGCTGTTGGGAAAATTCGGAAAGCTCCCCCTGGGGTTCCCGCCGGACTGGGTATATGCCAGTGCTTTCGGGAAAAATTATGCACAGGCCCTTGCAGAAAGAACACAGGTATCTCCCCTGGAGGGACTGTCCCCCGTGGATATTGAGAGTGAAAAACAGGAACTGGAAAAACAGATCTCCCGGGTGCCCACCACAGAAGAGCTGATCATGTACCTCAACCATCCAGGGGATGCGCTCAAGACCATTTTATTCCGGCAGGAATTTGGTAATCCCAACCGGGTGCCCCTGGATGTCTGGTTTGAGGGACTGGTCCCTGGTCGTGAGCTTGCCTTCAATGATACGGACGGCAAACCCCATTCCATGAAAATCCTGGGGATCGAACATCCTGATGAAAAAGGGATGAGCATGGTCCGGTATACACTGAACGGAGAAATTTTCACCCACACGGTAAAAGTGGCGGATGCCGCCGGCCATGCAGCCGATGCCATCCAGATGGCGGAACCGGGCAATCCCTATCATGCCGCATCACCTTCCAACGGAGACCTGTGGATCATGTATGTGAAACCGGGGGATGTGGTGAAAGCAGGCGAGGAGTTGTTCAATATCACCATCATGAAGCAGGAAAAATCGGTGGTATCTGCTGTGGATGGTATTGTGGAAAGTGTCGTGAAAACCGCTGATTATAAATTTGATAAAAAAATGGTGCCGGTGAAAAAAGGAGAACTGCTGGTGAAACTGGGGCTTTTGCCCAGAAAATGTGCGGCATGCGGCACCCCGTTTGCCAATACAGACTACAAATTCTGTCCCCATTGCGGTGAAAAGGTCTGAAATAGGATTTATGGTGATCCCAGAAAGGCAAGACAAACAGAGGTGCCCCCGGAATGAAAGCAGTCATCCGGTGCTGTGCAGAAAGGGCAGCGCCGGATGTCTCCCGGGCACAGATCTGTGTCTGCAGGAATATATCTGCACCTGGTGGAATCAATCTTCAAGGTAAAATGAAACCGTTCGGAAAACAGCTTTATGCGCAGCAGATCAAACCCCCTGCCCCCGGCATTGAATGCATAGGGGGTTTTGGTGGTGTATTCAGATGATACCGGCGGGATAAAATAATTTTCAAAAATCAGGTGCAGCTTTTCTCTGGTGAACCCGATGCCGTAATCTTTGATGACCAGTTCCGGATGGGTTTTGGTGCCGGTGACAATGATGTCGATCTGACCGCTGTCCGGGGTGTATTCAATGGCGTTTCTGACAAGGCCGGTTATGATAATATCAAGGATCTCCCGGGGAATATGCACTGGCAGGGCCTTGTCCAGATGGGTGTTTATGGCACATTGGCGGAAGGCAATATCCGGTGCAATTTTTTTCAGATGCTGTGTGATATAATCGTCCAGAAAAATGGTCTGATTTTCCAGCCGGGCCGGGCCGAACAGGGTTTCAATGGCCTTTTCCACAGCATCCAGCACAGCAGCATCCCGGGTCTGGTTTTCAGCCAGGAGCATAAACTGGTCTTTGCAGGCATCCACCAGCCGGCCCAGGATATGATAGGCGGCAAACTCCTTTTTTTTCAGCAGGTCTTCCACTTCATACTGGATGTCCAGTATCCTGGCAAGGTTTCTTCTGCCCCGGGAAACGATCTTTTCCATCTGGGCATCATGTATGCCCCTTGCCGCCAGCTTTTTAACCAGCAGTTTCATGGCAGCATCCACCACAGACACCGGGGTTTTCAATTCATGGGCCAGGTGGTTGATGACTTTGTCCTTGGCCTGGTTTAAAATTTTCAAATCAGCATAGGACTGTTCCAGTTCCTCGTGGATCCGGGTATTTTCAATGGGCAGGGCCATTGTGCTGGCCACCATCATCAGCTGGTCGGTGTCTGTGTCATCAAAGTGCCCCTGGAGCTTGTTCACCACCGATACCACCCCGATAACCCGGTCTTTGAGCCTGATGGGCACGGACAGCATGTTTTTTGCCACCAGATCGGTTTCCTCATCCACCCGTCGCAGATAAAAATCACATTGTGATATATCCGGGATCAGCAATGGACGGTTGGTCTTGTAGACATGGCCGGATACCCCCTGATCGGCCGGGAACCTGATTTTTTTGAACTTGCTGCCGGATGCCGCATCCTTGAACCGGGCAGAGAAAAAATACAGTTCATCTGCTTTTTCATCTGCCAGAAGGATGAACGCCCCCTCCACAGTCACCAGTTTCTGGATCTCCGCGGTGATGATGGACACCAGGTCCCCGAGTTTGTGATAGGTGTGCAGGGCATGGGAAATTTTGAACATGATCTGGTTGGTTTTTGCCATGCGTTTTTCAGCGGTCACATCCCGCAGTATCAATACCTGGCCCATAGGGTTGTCATGTTCATCATACAAAATAGAGCCGTTGATCATGATATCAAGAATCCGGCCGTCCTTTGTATACCGCTGGGTTTCGAAATCAAGTACCGTACGGTTCAAAAACAACTGCTTCATTCCCTGTTTTGCCTGGTCGAGCAGGTGGGGAGGGACAAAATTGATGTTTTTGCCTTTTATTTCATCCAGGGTCCAGCCGAACACCCTTTCAAATGCCGGATTGACATATTCCACAGTATTGTCCAGGGTAAAGGCGAACACTGGATCAGCCAGATATTTGAGCAGGGTGTTCAGGCGCTTCTGGGCCAGGCGGCTTTCCTTGTAAAGCCTGCCGTATGCATCAGGGCTGCTGCCGGAATTTTTACTGGAAGATGACATGTTGTCCTGCATCCGTTTGCCTGGGTTGCATCAATTGCCAAAGTGCTCTAAATGAAGCCAATACCGGATTCTCACAAAGTTATCTACCATTTTCAGATATGAAAGTAAATCAATAACCCGGCGGTGCCAGGGCCATCATATGGAATCAGACCCTGTTCAGCTGCTTGATGCCCGCCCCCTGCGGCAAACAATCGAAAACCTGGGACGCTTGTAGCAAATGAAGGCTTGCTTGCTTTTAGGAGACAAAGTGTCTATATTTACCTGTCAGATAAAGCACAGATCAAGAAAACAGGAGCGGATCATGGCGGTGGGATGGGCAAAAGACGGGGCAGTGCAGGAGCAGATCGATGCCGGTGTGGCAGATGCTGTGAAGCGGGCCAGAAGCCGCCTGGGACATGGTGAAAGCAGAACCCATTGTGAAGCGTGCGAAGAACCGATTCCCGAGGCACGGCGCAATGCCCTTCCCGGGGTACGGCTGTGTGTTCAGTGTCAATCGGAAATTGAAAAAACCGATGCCGGATCCAGCCTTTACAACCGCCGGGGCAGCAAGGACAGCCAGCTCAAATAGACCGGACGCAGGTATCTGAACCCTGGTCCGTCAAAGAAAGCATTCCGAAGCCTGCCTCAGCCAGGGGATCTTCCAGGAGTGCGCGGAAAAATACCAGCTTGATTTGAATTTATATGATGGTGACATAAGACGGTGACATAAGACGGTGACATAAGACGGTGACCCAGCCGGGCGGGGCTGCCGGCATGCTTTCTGACAGACGTCGCTCTAACGATCTATCTTTGTTCGTTCGCCCTTTGTTTGTCAATAAGGCTGCCATGAACATAACGATGGAGTATGCTTGCCATCAAAGTTTGATAGGGAATGCCATTTTCAATGGCAAGTGTCTGTATTTCATCTAAATCTTTAGCCGAAATCCTGATATTGACCCTTTTGTCCTTTTTTAGGGTTTTTCTGGCATATTCTTGATGTTTTTTAATTTCAGCTTTATGATTTTTGACTCTTTCCCATTCTCCGCGTTCGAAAGAATCAAGGATCTCTTTTTCCTCTTTATCAAGATTAATCTTTCCCATTTTTTTCTCCTAAGTATTCCCGTGTTGCTTTACGACTCGGTATAATTGTTTTCAGGAATATCCCTTTTGAGGACACAACAAATGGAACGATATACGCGTAATTTTCAATTGCAATCACAATAATTTGCTGATTCGGGTATTTTTTCTGGTTCGGATGGACAAATAGGTCCAATACATCACCACGTTCTATATGCATCACCACTCGTTCAAAACCGATGCCGCGCTCAGCTTTAAGTTTCTCGTTTTTTTGATTACCCCATTGGTAATAATCCATAGTGTGAAAATAGCACGATGTGTGCCTTATGTCAACAAAGAGATGCGATCATTTATCACAGCAGATTTTTGCCGGATCAAAAGAACCGTGACTGCCAGCAGGAGTGCCAGGCCGGCCAGGGCCGGGGTGAAATCATGATAGATATCAAACACAAATCCGGCCAGGATGGGAGAGAGTGATGCCGGGATGTTGGCGGTGAACAGCCAGCCATAGACCCGGGAGACATGGCCTGACCCCCAGCTTCTGGCAGCACTGGACACATAGATCACCAGCACCCCGCCATAGTTGAATCCGGTGATCAGGGCAAACCCCCAGAACCCCCAGGCTGATCCGGTGAGAAGCGGGGCTGCCGCCAGAACAGCTGCCTGGCAGATAAGGTTGGCCTGGATGGCGGCAGATGACCTGATCCGGTCGAACAATGCCCCCCAGACCACCCGGCCGGCGGCATTGGCCAGGGCGAACAGGGAAACAGCGGTGATGCCGATCTCTGTTGCATGCCCGTTTCCGGAAAAAATCTCCTTGAGGTTGGCATTCACGGCAAATCCGGCAGCCAGTCCCATGAACATGGCCAGATAGAGCAGTTGAAAATTGGCATGACCAGTCACCTGTGCCGGTTTGAGGGCGGACAAAGGGGCAATTGTTTTTGCGGTTTCAGGAAACTGCATCACACTGCCGGCCATGACCACCAGGCACAAAAAAAGGGTGCCGAAAATATAAAATGTCTGGAACGGGGTATACC
>JAABUD010000067.1 GCA_011389555.1 Desulfotignum sp.
TGTTTGACAGGGAGTAGGGCATGCTGCGCTAAACGGTGAAAACTGCGGGCAGGTATGTCCTCAAACAGTTCACCGTTCTTACCGCTTCGCATGCCCAACTCCCTGTAACAAACACATCAGAATGGGATTCGACCCACAGGCACCGCCCGGCACTAGTCACTGATAGCAGCGGTGAACGGGGACGTCCCCCCGGATCTGGATGTTTCTTGATCGGCGGGATCACCCTATTGTTTATTCCTTGACAGACTTTCCAGGGAAATGATACCTGTTTGGCTGACAAACCGCATACCACGACCATTTCATACTTGGGGGCAGACCATGCATACAAACCCGATGAAACAAAAAAACCTCGTTGCCCAGTGGGCCTTTGACTGCCGTCCCATTTTGGGCCGGCTCCACCTGTGGCTGGAAAATGTACATATCGAATGGCTCCGGGGAACACCCGCAGATGACCTGCTGGACAGCATTTCGTTCACCGACCCGCGAACCGAAAAAATGCTGGCCATGACCCTGGCGGTCACCGCCCTGGGAACCCGTCTGTTCGGCCGGTACGGCCAGGGCGCCGGGCTCGAGGATAAAACAGCACTGAACGTTGTCAAAAAAGACGCGGATGCCATTTCCGCCTATGCCATGAGCGAAAGTCTGTGGTACCTGACCCGGACCCTGCCGGAGAACCACGCCATCATGGTCTGCCTGGGCGAAGGTCTGATGCCCAAGGCCGGAGAAACATCGGAAATGGGGGCCAACCCGCTGCTGGGTTTCGGCCGGATCTATGCCCGGCCCCAGGTGGCCAAATTTCTGGAAACCTCGGTGAATCGGCTCATCAACGATTCGACATATTCCTGGGACGATTTCAGAAAAACGATCGCCCGGCAGGGAATCACCATATGGGGCGCGGCCATCGATACCCTGGAAAACACCTCCCGGTTTGCCAAAGGAGAGGAAACCGGTCCATTGACCGTGCTTCATCTGTTTGATCAGCCCCTGGCCATCTCCGACCAGTACGAGGGATACATCGGCAATCTGGTGGTGCCCAAAAAAGTGGTGGACCGGGCAATGGAGGAATCTGTGCTCATCGACTTCTTCACCCCCCGCCACCGGGTGGTTGAAGCGATTCAGAAGGCCTATCCGGGGATCCAGCCCGGACATATACACGTATGGACACTGAGGGGCAAAAACCGGGCCGATCGCATCGGACATCTCTGGGACCAGTGGGAGGCGGCCGGCGCCCATCTGGTGGATGACGACTGGATCATGCCCACCGGTTCTTCTCCGTTCACTGATTCCGGCACTTACGCACCGACGTTGACCGTCGGGGACTGGGTGGATGAACACAACGCCCCCCACCTGTTCATCGTGGACGGATATGCCGCATCGGCCGAAGCCATCCAGACCGCCAGCCTGGCACCGATTCTGAACCTGTCCGCATCTTTGACCGTGCTTTCTTCCCGGTTCCGGTTCTCCACCTCCATCGATGCAGCAGCCATGAAACTGAATCCGGACAGCGATGAATTTGCGGCCCGGCTCCGGGATCTGGTGACCGATCCAGACCTGGATTTCGATACGATCCAGGGATACAAAGACAGTATCCGTGCCGCACAAAAAGCCGGTATTCCTTTGAAACAGCGAACCATTACCGCGGATGACCTGATTTCTGAAAAAAAATGGCAGGCCCTGGCCGGTGCCGGGTATATGCTGCCCGACCCCTACACCGGTGCCCCCGGTGTCACACAGATTGCCGATGACACGTATGAAGTGACGGTCCGCATCACCACGGACCGAGGAGACAAGCGCATCACCTTTGCCCTGCGACTGGAGGAGGCCTTCGAGGAGAGCAAACTGGTATTCAGCCCTCTGTTGAACCGGTTTCTCAAAGGGGAAGACTTTCAAAACCGGGCCGTAAAAATTTCCGATTCCGGCAGGATCCGAAACGAGTTGCAGACCCTGTGTTCAGAAGCATTGCGCTATTACGATCACAAGGTGATCCTGACATTCGACAAAATTCCGGAAGCCACCATTTCCAGGGATGATCAGGCAATGCTGCGGCAGATCCTCACCTGGTACAAGGAAAATCACCCCATCTGGTTCAACTGGCTGGAACTGAGATGATCTGTCACATCGGCTTGATACGCTTTTCCTGCAATGCCCGGCGGGTACTTTCAATGGCATGTTTTTTCACGTTGGCGATGTGGCGGGACAGCACGGCACGGGCACGAGGCAGGTCCTTGTTTTCAATGGCGTCATACAGCTGAATGTGCTCGCTGTCCACCCGGTCCATGGGCGTGACAAATAAAATATTGCCCCGGTACTTGAGATACAGCAGATCGAAAAGGTATTTCAGGGTATTGATCTGGATCCGGTTGCCGGACAGCTGGGCCAGCTTGAGGTGAAATTCCATGTCCTTGAGCAGCCGTTCCTTGAGATAGATATCCCTGACTGCAGCCAGATGGCTGTCCAGCGCTTTTTTCAACTGCTTGAGCCCGCGTTTGCCGATATTTTCAACGGTGGCGGACAACAGCGATACCTCGATCAGCTCCCGGAACTCATAAATCTCGATAATCTCGGCCAGGCTCACATTTTCAGTATAATATCCCCGGTTGGGCTCATGCCGCACAAGACCCTGGAACTCCAGATGTTTCAACGCCTGGATCACCGGGGTGGTACTCATGTTCAGCCGTTTTGCCAGATCCCCGTACGAGATTTTCTGGCCCGGAATAATCTGGTTGTGGAAAAACATCCGGCGGATGCCCATGTAGGCTTCCCGGGTGAAATCTTCCTTGGTTTTTCTGGGCATACTCTTTTTCATCTGTTCCATGACCGTCATCCTTATACCAACACCCGGATAAAATCAATTAAAAATATGGCAATTACACCTTGACATATGGTAGCGGACCCTTTACTATTCGTCAAATATTTAATCAAATATCTGATCAGATTTGTTTGGACGGATCAGATCCATTTTTTTGAAGGAGACCATTATGGCATTTGTATTCATGGAAGGCAACGAAGCGGTTGCCAGGGGGGCCATGGCTGCCGGCTGCGATTTTTTTGCCGGTTATCCCATCACTCCGGCCACCACCATATTCAATAACATGCTCCAGATGCTGCCCCCCAAAGGCGGCACCTGTATCCAGGGAGAAGATGAAATCGCGTCCATGGGATACTGCATCGGCGCATCCATGGCCGGGAAAAAAGTGCTCACCGCCACCTCGGGCCCGGGCATCAGCCTGTACAGTGAACACATATCCTTTGCCATCGGCAGTGAGATCCCTCTGGTGATCGCCAATGTCCAGCGCTTAGGGCCCTCCACCGGATCTGCCACAAGAGGAGCGGATTCCGACATCCAGTTCATGCGGTGGGGATCCACTTCCGGTGCCCCCGTGATTGTCCTGGCCCCCAAAGATGCAAAAGATTGTGTAGAATTGACCGTGCATGCCTTCAACTTTGCCGAGGAGTTCCGGTGTCCGGTGTTCATCGCCTCCAACAAGGAGATCGGCATGACCAAGGAAAGCTTTGACATGGATGACCTGAATTTGCCGCCCCTGGTGAAACGGACCCCTTATACCGGTTCCGGCCCTTATGTGCCGTTTGCCGCCGACCCGGACAAGGCCCCGCCGTTTCTGCCCATCGGCAGCAAAACCCTGGTGCGCCAGACCTCTTCCACCCACGGTCCGGACGGATATATCACCATCGACCCACAGGTCATTGCCGGCATGCAGCAACGATTGCACACCAAGCTGGAAGCTGCCATGGACCGCATCACCCTGTATGAAGAAACCATGGTGCCCGACACCGACACCCTGGTGATCTCCTACGGCATCACCTCCCGGGCCGTGGCGGATGCGGCAACCACACTGGCTGAAAAAGGGCGGCCCGTGTCCACCCTGTCTTTGAAAACCCTGTGGCCGGTACCGGAATCCCTGCTGCTGAAAAAAGCGGCCCGGTTCAAACGCATTGTGGTGATTGAAATGAATCTGGGCCAGTATGTCAATGAAATCAAGCGCGTTCTGTGCGGCAAATCCGTGGATTTCTACGGCCAGATGAACGGCATTCTGATTCCCCCTGCCAAAATTATGGAGGCCATTGAAAATGACTAGTTTTTTAAATACCAGCCGACCCCCTGTATTCTGCCCGGGATGCACCCATGACCGCATCACCAAAAGCCTGGATGCCGCACTGGTCAAAATGGACATGCCGGATCACAAAACTGTGATCGTCACTGATATCGGCTGCTCCGGTTTGTTTGACACCTTTTTCAACGTCCATGCCCTGCACGGGGTTCATGGCCGGGCATTGACCTATGCGGCCGGGCTGAAACTGGCCGATCCGTCTCTCAACGTCATTGTGACCATGGGAGACGGCGGCATGGGCATCGGCGGGGCCCATGTGTTGTCTGCATGCCGTAAAAACCTGGACCTGACCCTGATCATCCTGAACAACTTCAATTTCGGCATGACCGGGGGCCAGTACTCCGCCACCACGCCCAGCGATGCCGTGGTCGGATCTGAATTCCTTAATCAGGCCGAGATCCCCATGGATATCTGCGGTGTGGTGGAAAGCGCCGGAGCCACCTATGTATCCCGCATCTCCGGACATGAGGACGGACTGTCCGACGAACTGGTCCGGGCCATGACCCACAAAGGCTTTTCGGTTGTGGAAACCTTGGGCTTGTGCACGGGCCGGTACACCAAACGCAACCACCTCACCCCCAAAGTCATCGACCAGATGATCGAACAACGGCCGTCTCCGGGGGGTGTGATCGAAAAAAACCAGCGCCCCGAATATGGAGACCGATACCGGCAGCTGGCAAAGGAAAAAGGGAAATTTCCCGAACCCTTTGTGGTCCAAAAACAGTTTGACATGCCCGATACCCGACGGCACGAGGTGGTGATCCTGGGATCGGCGGGCATGCGCATTGTCACTGCCGGTGATATGGTCTGTTTTGCCGGAATCTCCGGCGGACTGAACGTGTCCATTAAAAACGACTACAACATCACCGTACTCCGGGGCCAGTCAGTCTCGGAAATTTTGCTGTCCCCGGACAAGATCGGGTACACCGGCATCGAGTCCCCCACTGTGGTGCTGGCATTGAGTGATGAAGGGGTGGCCAGGCGCCGGAACATTTTTGCCGGTCTTTCTCCGGACACCTATGTACTCAAAGAAGCCAGTGTGGCCATTCCGGATACACCGGCCCGGGTGGAGGAGATCGATTTCAAGGCCATGAAAATCAAAAAAACCGACTGGGCACTGGCGTCTCTGGCCGTGCTGGCAAAACATGAAATCGTGCTCAACAAAGATATGCTTGTATTTGCCCTGAAATCCCGGTTTAATGA
>JAABUD010000068.1 GCA_011389555.1 Desulfotignum sp.
GGTAAAACTATGCTTCGGCCGGAAAAAACCTCTTCCCGGACACCGTGGAATGGCTTCAGGCCCGCATATTGCCAACTCACTGATGGTGCGGGCCATCATCAGGATTAATTCGGAGGGTCCTTCCAATTGCTCAGCCCCATGTTTTGTTTCTGATGGTCTGCCCGGTCGACAATCACTTTGGCAGCCGTCTGTCCATGAATGGCCCAGTGCAGCTTATTCTGGACGGTTGCATAAAACCTTTTGGTGGCTTGAGCAGTCACATCATAATCAATGGACGTGGCGTAAATATCGGTGATCTTCTGGTAGAATTTGCGCTCGGAAAGGCGAATTTCCCGGATGCGCTCCAGCTGCTCTTCAAAGTACTTTTTCCCAAGGACAGTGCCGTCATTCTTCAGACGCTCATCATCCATGGTGTACCCTTTGATTGTGAACTCCTGAATGACCTGGGTTGCCCATTTGCGGAACTGCACGGCGCGTTCTGAGTTGACCTTGTATCCGACGGCGATAATGGCTGAGAGGTTATAATGTTTGGTGTTGTAATTTTTACCGTCAGCGGCAGGTATTCGAAAATTTCGAATACCTGAATCTTCTTCTAACTCACTGTCTGAAAACACTTTCTTTAAGTGATAATTGACGGTATGAGTTTCAACATCATAGAGAACACCCATCATTTTCTGGGTCAGCCAGATGTTTTCATCCGCGTAAACGGCCTCAACGCAACCCTTGCCGGTGGATGCGACAAAAGTCAGATACTCGGCCGCCGAGGATCGAACAATAGGAGTCTCTTTTTTCCCGTTTTTTTGAAGCTGCTTGTTTTTATCCTTCTTCATTCAACGCCTCCTCAGTTTTGATACCTGTCCCGGGACCAGCAAAGGTATTTGATCAACTCGCAGATAAAATCGTTCGTTCATTTCTTCCCCCCGTATTTAGACCAGAAGCTGTGCTTTCGGCCATGATTCTGATAAACGTGGCTCTTGAAAGCTTCATGATGATTAAATCCTTTCCAGTCGGAAACAAGTGCAGCACGTTTAAAGAGATATTCTTCGGCTTCAACAGAATGCGTAGCAAGATCCAGAAGAGCTTCAGCGAAGATTCCCGGTCCCAAATGAATTAACTTTTGTTTTCGGAAATCAGTCATTTGCCTTTCTTCCCATTTTCGACAGCCCCAGCGCCAGGCTGACAATAAAGCTTTCACCGCCGGACAGGTTTTTGGTCGATCGGATTTCACCGGCCTGATAATTATCGACGACATTCAATTCCGGCTGCTGCTGTTCATCACGGATCAGCAGATAGCGGTCGGTCATTTTTTCCAGCTGCCGGTTGGCATGGGATACCATTAGTTCGAAGGTCCGGCCCTGAGCAAAGTTCCGATACTTTTTCCCGTCGGCTGAACCGATGAGTCCATGCCGCGTCTCCCGGTCTTTCTGTTTCGCGTTGAGCTCTGTCCCCGCATATTCGGGATCGGTGAAGTCTATGACCCATTCGCCATAGAGGGAGTTGATGTTCTTAAATCGGAGTTCAAGTATCTTCATGACGGCAAAACCACGGATAGACAAGGACAAACACAGATATTTTTAAACCATCTGCCTGCGCCGTAGTTTCGGCAGACAGGCAAAAGGTGCGAAGCACACGAAAACTTGCTACGAATTTGAACTGTCAAAGAATACTTGACAGTTGCCCACATTCTGAATTCACCATTCATAATTCTCTTGCCTCCTGATCCATCACTTTCTCCAAAGCCGCAATTCCGGCTCCTTGATTATTTCATTGTAGGAGGCCGTCAGTTCCTCCCGGTCTTCATCCGGCACCTCGAAAACATCGAGACAGCGGGTGAAAATATCCCCGGCATCCAGATCATCGAGGGTTTCATTTTCTGCGACCGTACGGATCACCCGGTCCATGACACGCCGGTTTTTGATCCGCCAGGGCGGAGTGCGAGAAGATGAACGTAAGTTTGGAGTCAAAGCTGAGCAGCTTCTCCTTTTCTTTCATGATCAGGTTGTAGGCGCTCTCATCCGCCGCAGTTTTACCGGAGGCATCTTTCAGCATTTCGTCGCCGTTGCGGACACGGCGGTCCAAGTGATTTCCGGGCAGGTTTTTGCGGCTTATCCATGTGTAAACAGTGTCTTTGCTGATACCCAGATATTGAGCAATTTCTGCGACGGACAACCAGCGGTCTTCCATTTTTTTTTACACCTCTAAAGAGTACAGGTTCAAATTGGCTCAAGCTGTCTTTTTACATGGTATCAGGCTTTTGTCAATCGGGTTTGGTTGGGTTTAATCAGGTTTTGCATGAAATGTTGGCAAACCATGCAACAAGAAAAAGCCGAGAGAATTACAATAACCCTTCCCCCTGATATGCTATCTGCAATAAAGAAAAAAGTCGGCTCCGGTTCCTACGGGTCCACAAGTGAATTAATCAGGGAGGCTATGAGGTTATGGCAAAAAAGAGAAGAAGAGCACCAAGCAAGACTTTCTATAATCCGTGAACGGTTGGAACATTCGGCCCAAAATGGGACTCCTGTCCCACTCAAAACAGCATTTGAAAGCATTGAAGCACTGCACAAACAACGGATAAAAAAGAACGTCTAATGAAAAAATATGATGTTTCTTTACTGCCGGATGCAATCAAAGAGCTTGAAAATATATATGACTATATCACTGAAGAAAGCGGCTTTCCAGAAAGAGGATGGTAACGCCCGGGATACAACTGGTTATATTCAGCAGCTATCATTACGTCTGGGTTGAATACCCTTTTTTATAAAATGGATACATTCGATCTCCAACTGATGTAAACCAGGGGATTCAACAGGGAAATGACCGGCATTTTCGAGAATTTTGATTCTCTTTGGGGTTTTTAGTTTATCGAAAAAAAGTTTACTTATTTCTACTGGCGTCCATCGATCATCTTCAGGATGAACCAATAATACAGGACATAAAGAAAAGTCATCCGGCTCAATCAGTGGCACAGAGTTTATCATTGTCAGCAGGAAAAATATTGGAACACTGCTACCAGCACCAACTTTGTCCTTCAAAAGTATTTTCAGTATCCTCTTATCGTTGACGATGGTTCTCATATTTGCTACTTCTTTAACAGCGATATTCACTCTTTTCTGTATAAATTCAGGAAGAAAACTCAGCAATTGAATACCGATTCGGGATTGAAATTTGTTTTTTGCAGAATAATCTCTAACTATCTGATGCCTGTTATCCAGTATATTGGTAACAATCAATCCCGCCACTTCTTTTACGTTGCAGACTACATTATAAGAAAGCATACCACCGGCACTGAGCCCAAATACATAGACCTTTCTTCCTTTTTCAATTTCTCTGTTTACCACAAATGATCCAACATCAATCCACATATCATAATCTATAGTACCCGGAATAGATGTATATCCATAACCAGGAAGGTCTGGACATAAAACGGTAAACCCAGCTGTAACAAATGGAACTGCGACAAAAGAGAGCAGTCTGCCATTGCCCCCTACACCATGGAAAATGACGATGGAAACATCAGAATTCATCTTCGGTTTATATTCATCATACCGAACTTGACCGCCATTGTATATTATTGTCTTTTCTTCAGGCAGGCAGTCAGCTGAGATTCTGTTGTGCTCCGGAAGGAACTGCTGAATTTGTTTCCAATAAATATTGTCCTTAAACACATTCGATCCTCAAACGGTAGATTTTTTTACTCCATCTTTGATCTCTCAGCCATGGCAAGGCTTGATACGGGTGGGTGGTTACCCTTACAGACGTCATTTCTGACGCCTTCCCGACAGAGACTATCAATCTGCAAGATGTGCCGATCTTTTTTCAGAATACTTGATTTCAGTCATCCCTGGTTTTTATCCAGGGCCATATCCAAAACTTCCCGCACCTTGTCCGTCATCTCCGCCATTGAAAACGGCTTCTGGATAAACGCCACGCCATCATCCAGCACCCCGTGATGGGCAATGACATTGGCCGTATATCCGGACATGAACAGCAAACGTATGCCGGGGTAAAGAGAAGTGATTTGCGCAGCCAGGTCCCGGCCGTTCATCTCCGGCATGACCACATCCGTCATGAGCAGATGAATGTCATCTGCATGGGTTTTGGCCAGGTCTATTGCCTCACCAGGTGTGGCAGCCGGTACAACGGAATATCCTTTTAGTTCAAGCATTGTGAGGGTCATTTCCAGAATATCGGGTTCATCCTCCACCAGCAGGATGGTTTCAGACCCACCGGCGGCGGCTGTTTTCTCAGGAACTGTTGTGTCAACGTTTTCATCTGCAATCAACCGGGGCAGGTAAATTTTGAAAGTGGACCCCTGGCCGGGTTCGCTGTAAACGTTGATGAAGCCGTTGTTCTGTTTCACGATACCATAAACGGTGGCCAGGCCGAGGCCCGTGCCTTTGCCTGTTTCCTTGGTGGTGAAAAAGGGTTCGAACAGGTTTTCCAGGATGTCATTGTCCATGCCGCAGCCATCGTCACTGACGGCCAGCATGACAAAGTCACCCGGGATAAAGCCTTCATGGTCTGCGCAATACGTCGGATCAAAGGTTTTCATGCCCGTTTCAATGGTGAGCTTGCCCACACCGTCAATGGCATCCCTGGCATTGACACACAGATTGACCAGGATCTGGTCCACCTGGGACGGGTCCATTTCTACAGGCCACAATTTCCGGGCCGGCACCCAGGACAGATCGATGTCTTCACCGATGAGCCGCCGCAGCATGCTGAGCATGTTTTCCACCGTGTGGTTCAGATCCAGTACTTTCGGCTCGATGATCTGTTTTCTGGCAAATGCCAGCAGTTGTTTCGTCAGATCTGCCGACCGCCGGGCAGCGGTTTGTATTTTCTCCAGGTTTGAGCACGGATTTTCTTTTTTCCGGGCTTTTTGCAGGGCCAGTTCCGCATGTCCCAGAATCACCCCCAGCATATTGTTGAAATCATGGGCCACACCACCCGCCAGCCGGCCCACGGACTCCATCTTCTGGGCTTGATTGAGCTGGGCCTGGAGTTTTTCCCGTTCTGTTTCAGCCTGCTTGTGCTGTGTGATGTCACGGACGATCCCCCGGAACCCCGTGGGAGTCCCTTGTGAATCCCTGAGAAGAGATGCATAAAATTCCAGTGTTCGCCGTTGGCCATCTTTCCGGAGAATATCCCATTCACAGTGTTGAATCGGCACTCCTGTCCGGTAGGTCTCGTTATAGACACGATATATTTTTTTTACGAACGCCTCCTCTGCGGCATAGCTGCTGAAGTG
>JAABUD010000070.1 GCA_011389555.1 Desulfotignum sp.
GGGTTTTCCCAAAAGACTATCCGGCTTTCAGACGTGCCCAAGATGCTGGAAACATCGGCCAAGGTCAGCGGTGTGATCGTTCCCATCATCGCCATGTCCCTGCCCTTTGCCCAGACACTGGCAGCGCTGGATGTTCCCCAATTCTTTGTTCATTCCATGACATCTTTGACCGATAACAGATACCTGATCATGCTCAGCATGGTGGTCATCCTGATGGTCGCCGGCTGCGTCATGGAAACCACCCCCAATATTGTCATCCTGGCACCGATACTGATGCCCCTTGCCCAGGAGATCGGCATGAACGATATCCATTTCTGTATCTTCATGATCACTTCCTTAGGGATCGGATTCATCACCCCGCCTTTGGGATTGAACCTGTTTGTGGTATCCGGTGTTTCCGGTGCACCGGTATTGTCCATTTCTCGGCATGCCATCTATTTTGTTTTCAGCATGCTGGCCGTTGTGATGGTGATTATGCTGATACCGGCCATCTCGCTGTGGCTCTTGTAGCGGAACAAAAAAACAGAAACAACACACGTTCGTCAACCCAAAGAATACAAATTGAGGAGAAAAAAAGTGACTGTGAAATATTTGAAAAAAGCCATTAAAACTGCTGAAACCGATGAAGGCAAAACCCAGGAAATTGTGTTGAACATGCTCAATGATATCCGGGCCAACGGAGAGGAAGCGGTCAAAAAATACGCAGAAAAGCTCGATAAATGGACCGGGGAATTCATTGTTACGCAAGATGAGATCGACAGGGCCGCCGGCATGCTCAATGAACAGACCAAAAAAGACATTCAATTTGCCTATGAGCAGATTTATGAATTTGCCCTCCAGCAACGCAAAAGCATGCTCGAGTTTGAAACCGAGCTTTACCCGGGCGTCATTGCCGGCCAGCGCCTGGTACCGGTTAATGTGGCGGGTTGTTATGTCCCCGGGGGACGGTTTGCCCATGCCGCCTCCGCCCTCATGAGCATTGCTACGGCAAGGGCCGCCGGGGTCCCCTTTGTGGTTGCCTGCTCCCCTTCACACCACGGGGGCGGTATCCACCCCTCCATCCTCTATGCCATGTCAGTGGCCAAACCTGATGTTATCATGACACTGGGCGGGGTCCAGGCAATAGCTGCAATGACATTCGGTCTCTTTACCGACAAACCTGCGGATATAATCGTGGGACCGGGGAACAAATTTGTGGCCGATGCCAAACGCCTTCTGTTCGGCGAGGTGGGAATCGATGTGTTTGCCGGTCCCTCGGAAATACTGGTCATTGCCGATGATTCCGCGGATCCCGAAATCGTTGCATTTGATCTGGTGGGACAGGCCGAGCATGGGTATGATTCTCCTGCTATCCTGATCACCACCTCGGAATCACTGGCAAAAAAAGTGATAGAACTGATGCCCAAAGTCATCGAAGATCTTCCCGAACCCGAGGTCAGCCGGGCCTCCTGGGAAGATTACGGCGAAGTTATCCTGGTGTCGGACCGGGAAGAAGCAGTCCGGGTCAATGATGAATACGCGCCGGAGCATCTGGAGATCCATGCAGCTGATCTGGACTGGTGGTTAAAAACTTTGACCAATTACGGGTCATTGTTTCTGGGTGAAGAAACCACCGTGGCATATGGCGACAAGACATCCGGCCCCAACCATATTCTGCCCACCAAAAAGGCGGCCCGGTATTCCGGGGGCCTGAATGCCGGCAAGTTTATCAAAACATTAACCTACCAGCGCCTCACCCGTGAGGCAAACCGCCAGATCGGACCGGTATCTGCCCGGATCTCCCGACTGGAAGGCATGGAGGGACATGCAAGAACGTCTGACATCCGGATGAAGAAATTTTTTCCGGGAGAAAACTTTGACCTGACCGGAGCATAATTCCTATGAAACTCATTGACCAGCTATTTAACATCAACGGCCATGTGGCACTGGTGACCGGGGGCAGCTCCGGTATCGGCCGAGCTATTGCATTCTGCCTGGCTGAGGCGGGAGCTGCCGTGATCCATGTGGCCCTGCCCAGTGAAGAAACAGCGTTGAAAGAAGCGGTCCGGGATGTAGAAAACATCCAGGGCCGGGCCGCCTATCTGACCTGCGATGTGTCTGACATGGATGCCTTAGAGAAAATGGCCCAAAAAGCACCCTCTTTTTTCGGATCTCCGGACATCCTTGTCAATGCCGCCGGTATAAACATGCGCCAGCCCTGGGATGAGATCAGTTCCGACTCCTGGGACCGGCAGCTGGATATCAATCTGAAGGCCCCGTTTTTCCTGGCCCGACACCTGGTTCCCGCTATGCAGAAAAACGGGTGGGGCAAAATCATCAATATCGCTTCCCTTCAGTCTGAACGGGCATTTTCCAACAGTGTCCCCTATGGGGCGTCCAAAGGCGGTGTCATGCAGTTGACCCGGGCCATGGCCGAGGCTTGGTCCAAGAACCAGAGCGGCATCACCTGCAATGCCATAGGTCCCGGCTTTTTCAAAACCGGACTGACCTCCGTTCTGTACGACCAGAAAGAAGTTATTGATGCATTGGCACGGCAAACCATCATCGGCCGGAACGGTGAACTGGATGATTTGAAAGGGGTATCCATCTTTCTGGCATCCCCGGCATCCGATTATATTACCGGGCAGACCATCTATCTGGACGGAGGCTGGACAGCCAAGTAAATCTCTTGAAGGCATGAAATTATAAGTCGGTTGCCCAGGACTCATTCCGGGGCAACATTATAAATGCAGGACAAAAAAGGTTACCTTCTGTCCGACATTGGACAGCATTCATTTATCAACACCACTGGCATCACGGATCTCAGTGGAATGGGAAAGTAACAGATCATGAAAGCACTCGTATACACTGATACCAATAAAATTGTCTATCGTGATGAACCAGCTCCCATACTTGAACCGGGCGATGTTCTTTTGAAAGTTGAGGCCACAGGTATCTGCGGGTCTGATATGCATGCTTACCACGGGAAAGACCCGCGGCGGGTACCGCCCCTGATCCTGGGCCATGAAGTGGCCGGCACCATCGCCTCGGGCCCCCAAGAGGGCATCCGTGCCGTGATCAACCCTTTGATCACCTGCGGTACTTGTGGATATTGTGATACCGGGTTTTCAAACCTCTGTGCCCAGCGGGAACTGATAGGGATGCGGCTTCCAGGCGCCTATGCCGAATATACCAAAGTCCCGGCCCGAAACCTCATTCCGATTCCCCACCAACTGGGCTTTATCAAGGCCAGCCTGGCAGAACCAACAGCCACGGCTCTGCATGCGTTGAACCTGGCCAGGATAAAATCCTTTCGCCCTTTGGCCGAACTCAAGGTACTGGTGATCGGCGGCGGGGCCATCGGCATGCTCACCGCTCTTTTGCTCAAAGGGTATGGGTGTACGGATATCCTTCTGGCCGAAACCAATGATCTGAGGGCAGAATCCGCAGTCGACCATACCGGGTGCCGGGCATATAACCCGATCACGGATTCATTGGAAGCCCCTGACTGTTTCGATCTGGTACTGGACTGTGTCGGGGGTGAAAAAACACGGCATCTGGCGACAGCGGCCGTAAAACCCGGCGGCATATTGGTCCATATCGGTCTGATGGACTCTCTGGGCGGCCTGGATATCCGGAAAATCACCCTTTCTGAAGTCACACTGATCGGTGTATACTGCTATACTGCTGCGGATGTCAGGGCGGCGGTGAACGCCATTGACACCGGGTTGCTGGGGGATTTAAGCTGGGTGGAAACCCGGTCCCTTTCCCGGGGTGCTGAAGCGTTCTCGGATCTGGATAACGGATTGAGTGCAGCAGCAAAAATTGTACTGCTGCCCGACAGTTAAAAAAGTTGTGGTGCAGACAATTGCCGTAACCACCCGACCCGCTGGTCCTGCCGGCGGATGGATTTATGCCAATTGTTTACACCAGATGCAGCCATGCGGAAAAGGAAACCGCAGACAGCAAAGTTGACACGGAGACGGCTGTGGCGGCAAATTCTACATCACCGTTCATTTCCACGGCCATGACATAGCTGACAGTGGCTGACGGCGTAGCCAGCAGGATCAATCCGGGCAGGTACAGGTCCGCCGGCAGCCCCCAAACGGTGTAAAACATCAGCCCGAAGGCCGGCAGCAGGCCCAGCTTGATGCCTGAAACCGGCAGCACCCGGGCTAGTTGGGTTTTCATCAGATCAAAGTTCAAAGATGCACCAATCAGCAGCAGTGCCAGGGGCAGGGCCATGCCACTGAAAATGTCCAAAGTCCGGGATATGATCACGGGCAGGGCCGCATCGGTCAGGGAAAAAGCGATACCAGCACCTGCTGAAAGAATCATGGGGTTGCCCAGAATTTTGGATACCATTTTTCCAATGCTTTTCCTGACAGAATCCTTGCCTCCGTAAAGGATCAGAATAAAAACGGAAAGCAGGTTCTGAAAAATCATGATAAAGCCCAAGAGAAGACTGGCACTGGTAAATCCTGCCTGATCCAGGTAGTAATAGGCCACTGCCAGGCCGATATAGCCCAGATTTCCGTGATATCCGCTCTGCACGAATGTCCCAAGGCAGCGATACGGCACCTGAAACACGCGGCCCAAAAGCCAGGTCAGACAAAACGAGGTGCCGACCGCCGCCAGGGTACATCCCATGACAAGGGGATGAAAATCAGTTTTTAACGATCCTTTGGCAATGGCGGCAAACACCATGGCCGGAATGGCAAAATAAAACACCAGGCGATTGGCAGGGCCGACAAATGACGGGGGGATAAATCCCCGCCTGCCTGCCAGCCACCCCAGAAAAATCATACTGAATATGGGGATAATGGTGTTAAGAATCTGCATTGGTATTAATGTGATACTGCTGCATGAGACGGTAGAGATGGCCCCTGGAAAGACCGGAGATCCTGCAGGATTCTTTGATGTTTCCCCTGGTGACGACCAGCAGATGCTGCAGATATGCAGCTTTGGTGTTTTCAATATGGTCTTTGAGGGGCGGTATGGTTTCCCCGGGGTCCGAAGCGGATGTCCGGGGTTTTTCTACAGAACTGCCGGCATTGCCTCTGGCTGCAAATTTATGCCGGATGTTAAACGCGCGGATATGTTCAGGCAGGTGGTGGGGGAACAGTGTGGCCCCGTCCCCTGCTTCCGCACACACCAGATCCAGGGTATTGAAAAGTTCTCTCACATTTCCCGGCCAGTC